>NZ_RZSV01000023.1:0-40823 GCF_004023205.1 Mesorhizobium sp. M1A.F.Ca.IN.020.03.2.1
CTTCAGCACCTTGCCGAGTGCGCGGCGGAAGGCGCCGAGCCGCGCATCTTTCGGGTCGCTGATCTTGGGCGCGCCACGCGAACCAGCCTTGCCGGTGGCGAAGAAGAGCAGCGTGTCGCTAGTCGAGGTGTCGCTGTCGACGGTGACCGCGTTGAAGGTCTTTGCCGTGCCGCGCGACAACAGATCCTGCAGCACCGGGGCTGCGATCGGCGCGTCGGTGGCGATAAAGGAGAGCATCGTGGCCATATCGGGCGCGATCATGCCGGCGCCCTTGGCGATGCCGTTGATGGTGACGTCGGCGTCGCCGAGCTTCACCGTCTGGGACGCCACCTTCGGATAGGTGTCCGTGGTCATGATGGCCTTCGCCGCCTCGGTCCACAGGTCCGGCTTGCCGTCCTTCACCAGGCCGGCGAGCAGATGGCTGAATTTGTTGGTGTCGAGCGGCTCGCCGATAACGCCGGTCGAGGCCAGGAACACTTCGCTCTCGGAGCATCCGGCGGCCTTCGCCGCCGCCTCGCCGGTCAAAGCCGTCGAAGCGCGGCCCTTCTTGCCGGTGAAGGCGTTGGCATTGCCGGAATTCACCACCAGCACACGCGCCTTGCCGGCGGACAGGTTCTGGCGGCAGTAGTCGACCGGCGCCGAGGGGCATTTCGACTTGGTGAAGACACCGGCGACCGCCGTTCCGGGATCGAAGACCATGGCAAGCAGATCGGTGCGATTGCGATATTTGATCCCGGCCTCGGCGGTAGCGATGCGCACGCCCTCGATGACCGGCATCTTGGGATATTTCTTCGGTGCGAGCGGCGAAATCGTTGCGGACATGTGACCCCGGAGCGGCAGAACGCAAATAGGAGGTCGGTTTGCCCGATAGCGCGCGCTGGCGCAAGAGCGTTCTGGCCGCGCTTGATGGGCTCTCTCGGGGTGCGCGGCATAGCGCGCGCCTGAAATGCGAAAGGGCGCCCGAAGGCGCCCTTAGCAGCATCTTTCAGGCTGGCCGGCTTACTTGCCGCTCTCCAGCGTGTCGACCGCCGACTTCAGCTTCGCGTCCGGGATCTCGATCTTGGCGGCGCCGCGCAATTCCTTGACCATGGCGAAATACTTGTCGCGGATGACGGCCTGCTTGGCCTGGTCCTTGACGTCGTCGAAGGCCGGCGGCTGCTTGGCGCGCTTGTCCTCGACCTTGATGACATGCCAGCCGAACTGCGACTGGACCGGCTCCTTGCTGTACTTGCCGACATCAAGCGCAAACGCGGCCTTGTCGAACTCCGGCACCATCTGCCCGGGACCGAACCAGCCGAGGTCGCCGCCATTCGACTTGCCGCTCGGGTCGCTCGTGTGCTCGTTGGCGAGCTTCTGGAAATCGGCGCCGCCGTCGAGCTGCTTGATGATCGCCTCGGCTTCTTCCTTCGTCTTCACGAGGATGTGACGGGCGTGAATCTCATTGACCGGCGGCGTGTTGGCAATTTCCTGGTCGTAGCGGGCGCGGATATCTGCATCCGTCACCTTGTCGACGACTTCCTTCTCGACGACCTCGCCGTGCAGGGCGCGCTGCTGCAGGAAGGCCATCCGACGCAGGAAATCGGCATCCTTGTCGAGGCCGCTGTCGACCGCTTTCTTGGCCATGACGCGGATTTCAATGGCCGCCGAAAGAGCAGCGGCGCGGCGCTGTTCCGGCGGCAGCTGCGCGAACTGCTGCGACAGCTCGCCTTCGGCCAGCGCGAGATCGGCCTCGGTCAGCTTCTCGCCGTTGATGGTGGCGACCACGGCGTTGGGATCCACGGGAGCGGCTGCGGGAGCCGCCGCGCCCGGCTGGGCGGGCTTGGTTTCCTGCGCCATCAGCGGCGACAGCGAAAGAGCCGAGAGCCCGAAGGCCAAGCCAAGGCTGGCGAGCGACGCGCGGCGGAACGACAGGGACATCAAGATAACTCCAATGGGGATTGCCGATAAGGATCGCTTGAACGGGAAGGTTCCAGATCAGTCCGATTGTGGCGGAATTTGGCGCTGCCCATAGGGCTAACGCGGCGTTGACATCAGTTGAGCCCCCTCTTATCTGTCCAACGACTTGGCGTCCAGAACCGTTTTCCGGGCGCTTTTTGCGTTTGTCCGCATTCACGCGGATTTGATGGGCCCGCCAGGCGCCTGTCGCAAACGGCTAAAATTGCTATCGAAAGGACCATTGGATGGTCAGTCTCGGCGCTCTCGCGCGTAAGGTTTTCGGCTCTTCCAACGACCGCCGAGTCAAGGCGACAAGGCCCCGGGTCGAGGCCATCAATGGGTTGGAAAACGAGATGCGGGCGCTCTCCGATGCCGAGCTTGCCGGCCGCACCGAGAAATTCCGCCAGGACTTCGCCAATGGCGCCTCGCTCGACGACCTGCTGATACCGGCCTTCGCAACAGTGCGAGAGGCGGCCCGCCGCGTTCTCGGCATGCGTCCCTTCGATGTCCAATTGATCGGCGGCATGGTGCTGCACAATGGCGGCATCGCCGAGATGCGCACCGGTGAGGGCAAGACGCTGGTCGCCACCTTGCCGGTCTATCTCAACGCGCTCGCCGGCAAGGGCGTCCATGTCGTCACAGTCAACGACTATCTTGCCAAGCGCGACGCCGAATGGATGGGCCGCGTCTACAAGTTCCTCGGCCTCACCGTCGGCATCATCGTACACGGCCTCTCCGACGACGAGCGCCGCGAGGCCTACGCCGCCGACGTTACCTACGCCACCAACAACGAGCTCGGCTTCGACTATCTGCGCGACAACATGAAGTATGAGCGCTCGCAGATGGTCCAGCGCGGCCATGCCTACGCCATCGTCGACGAAGTCGACTCGATCCTTGTCGACGAGGCGCGCACGCCGCTGATCATTTCCGGTCCGCTCGAGGACCGCTCGGAAATGTACAACACCATCGACGCCTTCATGCTGAAGCTCGGCCCGGCCGACTACGAGGTCGATGAAAAACAGAAAACCACGATCTTCACCGAGGACGGCACCGAGAAGCTGGAAAACATGCTGCGCGATGCCGGCCTGTTGAAGGGCGAGTCGCTCTACGACGTCGAGAACGTCGCGATCGTCCACCACGTCAACAATGCGCTGAAGGCGCACCTGCTGTTCCAGAAGGACAGGGACTACATCGTGCGCAACGGCGAGATCGTCATCATCGACGAGTTCACCGGCCGCATGATGCCCGGCCGCCGCTATTCGGAAGGCCTGCACCAGGCCCTCGAGGCCAAAGAGCATGTGCAGATTCAGCCGGAGAACCAGACGCTGGCCTCCGTCACCTTCCAGAACTATTTCCGCCTTTACAAGAAGCTCGCCGGCATGACCGGCACGGCGCTGACCGAGGCGGAGGAATTCGCCAACATCTACAATCTCGAAGTCACCGAGATCCCGACCAACCTGCCGGTCGCCCGCAGGGACGAGGACGACGAGGTCTACCGGACGGTGGAAGAGAAGTACAAGGCCATCGTCAAGGAGATCCGCGACGCCCGAGAGCGCGGTCAGCCGATCCTGGTCGGCACCACCTCGATCGAGAAATCCGAGCAGCTGGCCGAGCGCCTGCGCAAGGAAGGCGTCAAGAATTTCGAGGTGCTCAACGCCCGCCACCACGAGCGCGAGGCGGCTATCGTCGCCCAGGCCGGCAAGCCCGGCGCTATCACCATCGCCACGAACATGGCTGGACGCGGTACCGACATCCAGCTCGGCGGCAATGCCGACATGCGCATCGCCGAAGAACTAGCGGATATGCCCGCCGGCCCGGAGCGCGAGGCGCGCGAACAGCAGATCCGCGATGACGTCGCGCAGCTGAAGGAAAAGGCGCTGGCCGCTGGCGGACTCTACGTCTTGGCGACCGAGCGCCATGAATCCCGCCGCATCGACAACCAGCTGCGCGGACGTTCCGGCCGCCAGGGCGATCCTGGCCGTTCGAAATTCTTCCTGTCGCTGCAGGACGATCTGATGCGCATCTTCGGCTCCGAGCGCATGGACGGCATGCTGCAGAAGCTCGGCCTCAAGGAAGACGAGGCCATCATCCACCCGTGGATCAACAAGGCGCTGGAGAAGGCGCAGAAGAAGGTCGAGGCGCGCAACTTCGACATCCGCAAGAACCTACTGAAATACGATGACGTCTCCAACGACCAGCGCAAGGTGGTTTTCGAGCAGCGCATCGAGCTGATGGATGGCGAAGGCCTGTCGGAGACGGTCGCCGAGATGCGCGAGGGCGTCATCGAGGAAATCGTCGCCAAGAACATCCCGGAAAACGCCTATGCCGAGCAGTGGAACGTCGCCGGCCTGAAGGAGGAAGTGGCGCAGTACCTCAATCTCGACCTGCCGATTGAGGACTGGGTCAAGGAGGAGGGCATCGCCGAGGACGACATCCGCGAGCGCATCTCGGCCGCCGCCGAGGCAGCCGCCAAGGAACGCGCCGAGCGCTTCGGCCCCGACGTCATGAGCTATGTCGAGCGTTCGGTCGTGCTGCAGACGCTCGACCATCTATGGCGCGAGCACATCGTCAACCTCGACCATCTGCGTTCGGTCGTGGGCTTCCGCGGCTATGCCCAGCGCGATCCGCTGCAGGAATACAAGGGCGAGGCCTTCGAGCTTTTCCAGGGCATGCTCGGCAATCTGCGCCAGGCCGTGACCGCGCAGCTGATGCGCGTCGAGCTGGTCCGCCAGGCGGCTGAAGCGCCGCCGCCGTCGGCGCCGGATATGTTCGGCAGCCATATCGACGGCACCACCGGCGAGGACGACTTCCAGGGCGGCGAGACGGCGTTGTTGGTCCGCCAGGAATCCCATGCCATGGTGGCACCCGAAAATCGCGATCCGAAGAATCCCGCGACTTGGGGCAAGGTCGGCCGCAACGAGGCCTGCCCCTGCGGCTCCGGCAAGAAATACAAGCACTGCCACGGCGCCTTCGCCTGATCCCCTTCACTTCTTCTTCCCGGATATGACGGGGAGAAGGAAGCCCTCCACCCAACCGTTTCTTAATGTGTTTCGCATACACCGAAACCTTGGAAACAGGCGGAAAACGGAGAGTATTCGGGGTGCGCTTTTCCGCGGCGACGACTGCCGGGCGGTTCTTGCCGCAGCGCTGGGCGCTGCGCATGGGGCCGCTGCTTGGCCGCATCGACGCCGTGCTGTTCAGCGCCGACGAACGCGGCGAAGCCGGCCGCATGTCGCTGATCGCATTCACCATCCGCATCGTCAGCGCGGTCATCGCCTTCGTCAGCCAGGTGCTGATGGCACGCTGGATGGGCTCGTTCGAATACGGCATCTTCGTGCTGGTCTGGGTGACGATGGTCATCGTCGGCAATCTCGCCTGCCTCGGCTTCCACACCTCGGTGATCCGTTTCATTCCCGAATATCGCGAGCGCGGCATGCTCGCCGAGCTGCGCGGCATCGTGCTGGCGAGCCGGCTGTTCGTGCTGGTCGCTTCGACGGTGATCGCGGGGCTGGGCGCGCTCGGCGTCTGGCTCGCCTCGCCCTGGATCGAGAACTACTACGTCGTCCCCTTCATCCTCGGCATCATCTGCCTGCCGATGATCGCGATGGGCGACCTCCTTCAGGGACTGGCGCGGGCGAACTCATGGGCGCTGTTCGCGCTGTCGCCGACCTATCTGGTGCGGCCGGTGCTGATCCTGGTGTTCATGGCGCTTATGCTCGCCATGCACTACGTGCCGGATGCCAAGACCGCGATCTTCGCCTCGATCGCCGCCACCTATACCACGACGCTCGGCCAACTGATGGGCGTGACCTCGCGCATGGACAAGCAGATCCCGGCCGGGTCGATGACCGTGCATTTCGGCCGGTGGTTCCTGGTCTCGCTCCCGATCTTCCTGGTCGAGAGTTTTTTCTTCCTGCTCACCAATGCCGATGTGCTGATGGTTGGCGCCTATCTCGAGCCCAATGACGTCGCCGTCTATTTCGCCACCGTGAAAACGCTGGCTCTGGTGCATTTCGTCTATTTCGCCGTCAAGGCGGGCGTTGCCCAGCGCTATGCGCAATTCACCCATGGCGAGCCGGAAAGGCTCGCCGCCTTCGCCCGCGAGACCGTCTCCTGGACCTTCTGGCCCTCGCTCGCGATGGCGCTGCTGGTGCTGGCGCTCGGCGAGCCGATGCTGGTGCTGTTCGGCCCTGAATTCACCGCCGGCTATCCGCTGCTTTTCCTGCTGGTCTTCGGCGTCGTCGCGCGCGGCGCCGTCGGCCCCTGCGAAAGCCTGCTCACCATGAGCGGCAACCAGAACATCTGCGCCGCCGTCTATGCCATGACGCTCGCGCTGAATATCGCTCTCAATGTGGTTCTGATCCCGCTCTTCGGCCTCTGGGGCGCGGCGATCGCCACCAGCCTCGCGATGGTCTTCGAGGCCGGCGCGCTGTCCTTCACCGTCTGGCGCAAGCTCGGCATCGTCATGGCGATCTTCGTGCCCGCAAATAAGGAAGTCGCCTGATGGCCGCCATTCCGCTGCTTGAAGAGACCAGCGGCGGGCCCGCCGGCGCCATGGTGTCGGGCCTTGCCGGCCTCGTCAGGGAGGCCGATCCCGCCCATATCGAGCTGTTCGCCAACAACCGGCCGGAGCGCAAGCTCGCGATCTATCCCGCCTCGGCCGGCTTCGACCTGGTCGAGGAGCTCGACTATCTTAGCGCCCGCGCGATCGAGCCCAACGTCTTCTTCAACCCGCGCTTCCTGGCGCCGGCCATGCCGAGGCTCGAGGACCGCGAAGTGCGGCTGGCGGTGATCCGCGACGGCGACGAGTTCCGCAACCGGCTGCGGCTCCTTGTGCCGTTCTCGGTCGAGCGCCCCGCAATTCCGCTCGGCGTCCCGGTCATGCGCACATGGTCGAGCCCGTTCGGCCCGCTCGGCACGCCGCTGGTCGATCGTGACGATCCTGTCGGCGTCATCGAGGATTTCTTCTCGATGCTGTCCAGGCCGCATCTCAAATTGCCGAAGGTCTTCGTGCTGCCCGACATCAAGCTGGACGGCCGGGTGGCGAGCCTGCTCACCTCCTTTGCCGACAGCCGCGGCCTGACCCTGGTCGTCACCGGCAAGGCCGAGCGCCCGGTGCTGGAAAGCGATGCCGACGGCGACGACTACCTCAAGGCCTCGCTGCGCGCGCATCACTATCGCGAATTCCGCCGGCTCAAGCGGCGCCTCGCCGGCCTTGGCAAGCTGGACCATGTGGTGGCGCGCGGACCGGACGAGATCCGCCACGCCATTGAAAGCTTCCTGACACTGGAGGCGGCCGGCTGGAAGGGCCGCGAGCGCACGGCCATGGCGATCGACCGCTACCGCGCCGCCTTCGCCCGCGAGGCGGTGCACAGGCTCGCCGAGCACGACATGTGCCGCATCCACACACTGACGCTCGACGGCCGTACGATCGCTTCTCTCGTCGTCTTCGTCGAAGCGGGCGTCGCCTACACCTGGAAGACGGCGTATGACGAGACGCTCTCGGCCTATTCGCCGGGCACACTGCTGATGATCGAGGTGACCAAGCAGCATCTCGATGATCCTAATGTCGCCATGACCGATTCCTGCGCGGTGCCCGACCATCCGGTGATGAGTCGCCTGTGGACGGAGCGCAAGCCGATGGGCACGCTGGTGGTCGGCCTGACGCCCGATGCCGACCGGCCGGCCCGCCAGGCGGCCTCGCAGCTCCATCTCTACCGCGAGACCCGCAACATGGCGCGGCTGCTACGCAATCGCATGCGGAGCCTCTTGAAAAGGCGCTAGATGAAAGGCCGCACACCGGCTATGGCATCCGGCGGCCGGATCCGGCCTGCCTCTTCACACAGCATCCAGATGTTCGAAACCTTCCTGCGCTTCGCCCGCCTCTGTGCGCCGCTTGTCCTGCTCGCCATGCTCCCGGCGCGAGCATTCGCCGAGTCCTGCCCCGAGGATTGCTCCGAGCCTGCGCCCGTCGACATCTACAGCCACACCACCGCCGGCCATATGGCTCCAGCCGCGGCAGCTGCGTTGCCGCGCGTCTATGTGCCCAACCGTTCCTCGAACAGCGTTTCCGTCATCGACCCGGCGACGCTGAAGGAGGTCGACAGGTTTGCGGTCGGCAGCAAGCCGCAGCACGTCGTTCCTTCCTGGGACCTGAAGACGCTTTGGGTGGCCAATAACGGCACCGGCAAGAACGGCAGCCTGACGCCGATCGACCCGGCGACCGGAAAGCCCGGCAAGCAGGTGCCGGTCGACGATCCTTACAACATGTATTTCATGCCGGACGGCAGCGCCGCCATCATCGTTGACGAGGCCCTGAGGCGGCTCGATCTGCGCGATCCGCGGACCATGGCGCTGCAAGCCGTCATCCCGACGCCGGCCTGCCCCGGCATCAACCATGCCGATTTCGCGGCCGACAATTCCTATGCGATCTTCACTTGCGAGTATGGCGACGGCGGACTGGCCAAGATCGACCTGAAGAACCGCAAGGTGCTCGGCCATCTCGACCTGTCGAAGATGGGCATGCCGCAGGACATAAGGCTCTCGCCCGACGGCAAGGTCTTCTACGTCGCCGACATGATGAATGACGGCGTCTTCCTGATCGACGGCGACAGCTTCAAGGAGATTGGCTTCATTCCAACGGGCATTGGCGCGCACGGCTTCGTCGTCAGCCGCGACGGCAAGCGGCTCTATGTCTCGAACCGCGGCTCGCACAAAATGGAACAGGGCCGTGCCGACGGGCCTGGCAGCGTGACGGTGATCGACTTCGCGACCCGCTCGGTCGTCGCCCAATGGCCGATCCCCGGCGGCGGCAGCCCCGACATGGGCAATGTCGGCGCCGACGGCAAGCAGCTCTGGCTCTCCGGCCGGTTCGACAGCGAGGTCTATATGATCGACACGACGTCGGGCGCCGTGACGAAGATCCGCGTCGGCGTCGAGCCGCACGGCCTGACGGTGTGGCCGCAGCCGGGGCGCTACTCGCAGGGGCATACGGGGAATATGCGGTAGGGTGTCGGTGACCTGCACATGCTGACGACCTCAATCCCATGGAGCCTTGGCACCATGTCCGCTGCCCTTTCCGCGACGACTCCCTGCCGATGCACTTGGAATTCGTCTGACCATATTTCGATCATTGTCGAAATAGAGTTGACCGGCAGCGGCGGAGGGTGCAGTCTATTTCCATGAAACTCGAACAAGCCGCAAAACAGCTCGAAGCCATCGGCAACCCGACACGGCTCAAGCTCTATCGCACACTGGTCAGAGCCGGCGAAGCTGGCCGGCCGGTGGGGTACTTGCAGGACACCCTTGGCATCGCGGCCTCGACGCTGTCCCATCACCTGCATCGCCTCATTCTGACCGGCCTCGTGACGCAGGAGCGTCAGGCGACGACCCTCATCTGCCGGGCCAACTATCCTATCATGCGCGACTTGATCGGCTTCCTGGCTGACGAGTGCTGTGCTGACGCAGCTTGCGGCGCGACGGAGAGCGACGCGGCGGCATAGCCTCTTTTTTTGCATCGTATTTCGATGATCCCGGAAGGATGGAAAAAATGTCAATGAATGACCCTGACGCCCTCCCTGTCGCCGTCATCGGAGCCGGCCCGGTCGGCTTGGCGGCTGCCGTCCAGCTCATCCAAAGGGGGCTCCCGGTGAAGGTCTATGAGGCCGGCGCTGGCATCGCCACCAATCTCAAGGACTGGGGCCATGTCCGGGTGTTCACGCCTTGGCGCTACTGTGTTGATCAGGCCGCCCGAAACCGTCTTGAGGACAGCGGCTGGACGATGCCCAAGCCCGAGGCGTTCCCCACCGCTAATGAACTGATTACCCGCTACCTTGAGCCGCTAGCAAGGCTCCCTGAACTCTCCTCGTCCATCGAAACCAGTGCGCGCGTGACTGCTGTTTCCCGCTGGGGCGCAGACAAGGTCTTGAGCAAAGATCGAAAGGCGCGACCGTTCATGCTGATGGTCGAAACCGGGGAAGGCATCAGGCGCGACAGTGCACGGGCCGTCATTGACGCCTCAGGCACGTGGCAGACGCCAAATCCACTTGGGGCCGGTGGTGTCCCGGCGGAGGGCGAAGCGGAGTTCGCAGACAAGATCGCCTATGGCATTCCCGACATTCTCGGCCACGACCGCACCCTTTATGCCGGCCGCACCACGCTTGTTGTCGGTTCGGGTCATTCGGCCGCCAATGCCCTGCTCGATCTCGATAGGCTGGCTGCGGTTGATCCGGGAACCGCTTTTGTCTGGGCGACACGGGGGACCGATCTGGTTCGCATTTACAGCGGCGGAGACTTGGATCAACTGCCTGCCCGTGGCGAGCTTGGTGCTGACGTTCGCGAACTGGCGGAGAGCGGGCGCACAAAGCTCGTCACTGGGTTCGCAACGCTGGCCATCCGCAGCTCAAACGGCCGCCTGACAGTCGAAGGTCAAACGAAGGATGGCCTACAAACTCTCGGGCCTTTCGACTGCATCATCGCGGCGACCGGCCAGCGGCCCGATCTGTCCCTTACGCGCGAGCTTAGGCTTGATCTTGACCCATGGCTTGAGGGCGTAAAGGCGCTGGGGCCTCTCATCGACCCCAACGAGCACTCCTGCGGCGATGTTCCCCCGCACGGTCATCGCGAACTGAGCCACCCCGAGCCCGACTTCTACACTGTCGGCATCAAGAGCTACGGCCGCGCCCCGACCTTCTTGCTGCTGACCGGGTATGAACAGGTGCGGTCGGTCGCGGCAGCCATTGCTGGCGACATGGCGGCCGCGGATGCGGTGCAACTGGTGCTACCCGAAACCGGCGTCTGCACGGTTCCCCAGTCGACCATACGCGCGACCGCTGGCGGATGCTGTGGTGGTCCCGCTTCTTCCGAGGCTGACGCCTGTTGTCTCGCCGATGCTGAAGCGAAGGCCGCTGGCAAGGGTGGCTGCGGGTGCGGGGTGGCAGCCTAATCGCATCACGCCCGATGGAACGCAGTCGCCGAACGATCATCACCGTCCTCGGCCTGACCCAAATCATGGCCTGGGGGTCCACCTATTACCTGCCGGCGGTGATTGCACCAAAGGTCGCCGCCGACACCGGCTGGCCGCTGCCTTGGGTCGTGGGTGGATTGTCGCTTGGCCTGCTCGTCGCCGGACTGATCTCACCTCGCGTCGGCTCGTCCATTGAGCGCCACGGCGGCCGGAACGTTCTTGCGTTCAGCGCCGGCTGCATCGGCATCGGCCAGATCGGACTCGCTGCCTCGCCGAACCTTGCCGCCTACATCGCAGCGTGGCTCGTTGTTGGCCTTGGAATGGGGGCGGGCTTGTACGATGCCGCTTTCGCGACCCTCGGCCGGCTCTACGGACATAGCGCGCGCTCGGCCATCACAACCCTTTCGCTGTTCGGCGGCTTCGCCAGCACGTTCTGTTGGCCGATCTCGGCCTTCCTGATGGGCGAGACGGGCTGGCGCGGCACATGCCTCGTCTATGCTTCGGTGCAGTTGTTCTTCGCCCTGCCCCTCTATCTCGGAATGTTGCCGCGTCGGGTGCCGCTGCCGAGCGTCACAGATCGGCCGGGAAAGGAGCAGGTGGGCACCCCAGTTCAGCCGGCCGCAGTGCCGATCATGGTCGTCCTGGCTGCCACGCTGACCTTGGCGGCGGTCATTTCGTCGACGGTGTCAGTTCATCTCCTCACCATCTTGCCAGGCCAGCGGCATGGCGCTCGCCGCTGCCGTTGGGCTCGGGGCACTGGTCGGCCCCGCTCAGGTGTCGGCGCGTGCCGTCGAGATGATCATCGCCCGCTACCATCATCCCATCTGGACCAAGTTCGCGTCGGTGAGCTTCGTCGCCATCGGCATTGGTGCGCTCTGCGTCGGGGTTCCGGTGGTGCCGGTGGCGCTGGCGTTCTACGGTGCAGGCATCGGCCTCGAAACGATAGCGCGAGGCACGCTGCCGCTCGCTCTGTTCGGTCCGTCGGGATACGCGAGACTGATGGGGCGACTTGCCATGCCCAGCTTGATCGCTCAAGCAGCAGCGCCGTCTGTCGGAGCGCTATTGTTGGAGCATGTGGGCGCTCACGGCACTCTAGCAGCTCTCGCTGGCTTGGCGCTGCTGAACGTCGGACTGGCGTGTAGCCTTGGCTGGCTGATCTTCCGTCGTCGAACCTTAGAGGTACAGGCGCAGTGATGCTTTGTAACCGGCCGGTAGCCCTGTGAAGTGGTTGGCCAGCCCATGAACCTCCGTCACTTCGGCAACTGCCTGGTTGATGTCAAAGAGACCAATTGGTGCCCCTAGCCGGGATCGAACCAGCACTCCTTGCGGAACTCGATTTTGAGTCGAGCGCGTCTACCAATTCCGCCATAGGGGCTCAGGCCGGGCGGCCTGGATGGGCGCGGACTATACGGGCGGACAGGCTTCGTCAACTGGCCTGTTGCCGATTTGCAGGCGCTCTGCACCCGGCCATGCCTTTCAGTCTCGTGAAGGTGCCGCCATTGTGCGGCGCGGAAAATCTTTCTAGACAGGGGATGCGTTGAAGCGCCTCGGATCCCAAAGGGTGGATGCGGCGCTTTGGGACCTTGTCTTCCTGCCACCCGGTGTCCAAAACCACTGCGCGCTTTTCAGGAGAGCCGATGCTTCGCGGACTTTACGACTGGACGATGTCCTTGGCGGCAAGGAAATCGGCCGAATGGTGGCTGGCCTTCATCGCCTTCGTGGAAAGCTCGGTCTTTCTGGTGCCGGCCGACGTGCTCTATCTGCCGATGGCGCTGTCCAAGCCGGAGCGCGCCTATCGCTACGCGCTGGTAGCAACGGTGGCCTCGGTGCTCGGCGGCGTCGCCGGCTGGTTCATCGGCCACTACGCCTACGAGGCGGTCGCCAAGCCGATTCTGGAATTCTACGGCAAGTATGACGAGTTCGAGCAGCTGCGCACCTCATCCGGCGTCGGCTTCATCGTCCTGATGCTGATCACCTCGGGCGCGGCGCATTTGCCGCCGATCAAGGTCGTGACGATTCTGTCGGGCGTCATCGGCGTCAACCTCCTGCTGTTCATCGGGCTGGCGATCGTTGCGCGCGGCGCCCGTTTTCTGCTGCTTGCCTGGCTGCTGCGCCGCTACGGCGAGTCGATCAGGGAGTTCATCGAGAAACGGCTGGGCATGATCGTCAGCGCCGGCGCCGCTGCCCTTATTTTGCTCTATATCGCGGTCAGATACGCCCACGGATAATGCATGTCGCCCAAAAGTGCGCAGCGGTTTTGGGAGAACGACATGCATCGAAACAAGACTCAAGCGCGGCGCCTGAATTCATTTCTGCGCGGCGCGCTTTAGGTGCCAAGCGAACGGATCACGACGGATGACAGCGACCATGACCGCCGACACTGGACGCCAGCGGACGCGTGCCGCGCTGTTCCTGGCCGTCGCCATGGGAGCGACCGTCGGCTCGGCGCTCGCCTTCCAGTATATTGGCGGCTACATCCCCTGCCATCTCTGCCTGGAACAGCGCACGCCCTATTACATCGGCGCGCCGCTGATGCTGGTCGCGGCCGCTGCCTCGATGATGCGCGCGCCGGCCTGGCTGACGCGCAGCCTGCTGGGGATCGGTGGCCTCTTGATGCTGTATGGCCTCTATCTCGGCGTCTACCATTCCGGCGTCGAATGGGCGTGGTGGCCTGGTCCCGCCGACTGCACGGCTGGCGCCGGTCCGGTCGACACCGGCGGCAAGGGCGTGCTCGATGCGCTGGACAAGTTCGTGCCGCCCTCCTGCGACAAGGCCGCGCTTCGCATCCTCGGCTTGTCGCTCGCTGGCTGGAACGCCATCGCCAGCCTCATCCTGGCCGCCGTCGCCTTACGCTGCGCGCTCGCGCGCGACTGAGCTGCCACGAAAGCGCCAACGCGAGATCGTTCAAAGAATTCGGCGCGCTGAGTCGAATGAAGTGAGCGTCGAGAACCGGAGCGGAGCGGACTCCCGCATGTGCCGGAAAAGTGGTTTCGGTTTTCCGAAAAGGACATGCGGCAGCTACAAAAAGCACGTGAGCACCGGAAGCGCAGACGCTTGCTTCAGGCAGCCAGCCTCCCGAATTATCGAACGATCTCAAGGTTCCAATTCGACATCCCAGTAGAGATAATCCATCCAGCTTTCATGCAGATGGTTGGGCGGGAACAGGCGGCCGTTATTGTGCAGATCGTGCACGGTCGGCTGATAGGGTTTTTGCAGCGGCCACATCTTGGCCTGCGCCGGCATCATGCCGCCTTTCCTGAGATTGCAGGGCGAGCAGGCGGCCACGACGTTCTCCCAGGTCGTCGCCCCGCCGCGATGGCGCGGGATGACATGGTCGAAGGTGAGATCGTCGGTCGTGCCGCAATACTGGCACTGGAAGCGGTCGCGCAGAAAGACGTTGAAGCGGGTGAAGGCGGGATGCCGCGACGGCCTCACATAGGCCTTCAGACTCACCACGCTCGGCAGCTTCATCGAGAAGGTCGGCGAGGAGACGGCGTGTTCGTATTCGGCGACGATATTGACCCGGTCGAGGAAGACAGCCTTGATGGCGTCCTGCCACGACCAGAGCGACAGGGGGTAATAGCTGAGCGGACGGTAATCCGCATTCAGCACCAGCGCGGGAAGCCCATCCGGAGATACGGCAACCGTCACGTAGTTGGCCTCCTTCGTTCCAAACCGAACGCCACGGATACTGTAAGCCCGACATGACAGGGATGTGAAGCGGATTGTCGGTCGGCGAAACGTTCAAAAACGCATGATTTTCATGCTTTTTCGGCCATCTCGACAGGTGGCGCCGCGTCCCTGCCCTTCAATTCCCGATAGTAGGCCCAGAAAAGCCGCGACGCGACCCCTCGCCACGGGCTCCATGATTCGGCCAGTCGAATCAGAGTTTTCTCCGGCGGACGAGGGTCGATGCCCAGGGCATGGCCGACCGCCGTCTGCAGCGCGACGTCGCGCGCGGGAAACACATCGGGGTGGCCGGCGGCGAACAGCAGGTAGCACTCCGCCGTCCACGGTCCGATGCCCGGCGCCGCCGTCATCGCCGCGATCGCCTCGTCGGCATCGAGCGAGCAGAGATGGTGGAGGTCAAGCCCGCCGGCCACGGCTTGCGCGATGGCGATCAGCCCGCGCTGCTTCGGCCGCGACAGGCCGGCCTCGCGGAAAATATCCTCGCCGGCGCAAAGGATGCCTTCCGGCGTCAGCGGATCGACCAGCCTGATCAGCCGGCCGAAAATGGCATCGGCGCTGGCGCGGGACACCTGCTGCGAGACGATGATCGACGCGAGGCTGCCGAATCCGGGCTCGGAGAGCCTCAGCGGCACCTCGCCGGCCATGCCGCGTACCTTCTCCAGCCGTGGATCGAGCTGGCAGAGCGCGTCGAGTCCTGCCGCAATGTCGTCGAGCGAGGCGATGCGTTGCACGTTTGCTTGTTCCCAGGGCGCTCATGAAGTGGCAATTGATGGCTAACTATCAACCGGCGGAAGCGCCTTTCAACCCGAATGCCGTCCGAGACATGACGCTCCTGACATTCCGCTTCGCGCCGAGCCCCAATGGCGAGTTGCATCTCGGCCATGCCTATTCGGCGCTGCTGAACCGGCAAATGGCGGCGCGGGCGGGAGGACGGCTGTTGCTGCGCATCGAGGACATCGACATCACCCGCTCCACCCCGGAATTCGAGGCCGGCATATTCCGCGACCTGGAATGGCTGGGGTTCGAATGGGAAGAGCCCGTGCGGCGCCAGTCCGAACATTTTTCCGAATACAGGGCCGTGCTCGACCGGCTGATCGCCGAGGAACTCGTCTATCCCGCCTTCATGAGCCGCGGCGAGATCCGCGCCTTCATTGCCGAGACCGAGAAACGCGGCCGCGACTGGCCGCGCGACCCCGACGGCGTGCCGCTTTATCCGCCGCTCGACAAGGCACTTCCGACTAAGGAGCGCAGGCGGCGCATCGCCGAGAACAAGCCTTTTGCCTGGCGCCTCGACATCGAGGCAGCCATGGCGCGCGTGCCGGGCGCCTTGTCATGGGTCGAGTTCACCGACGAGGCCATGGCCGCGACGCAGACGGTCGACGCAACGCCGCAGGCCTGGGGCGACGTCATCGTGGCGCGCCGCGATATCCCGACCAGCTACCATCTCGCGGTCGTCGTCGACGACGCGCTGCAGGGCGTCAGCCATGTCGTGCGTGGTCAGGACCTTTACGCGGCGACCAGCGTGCAGCGCTTGTTGCAGGACCTGCTCGGCCGCCCCGCGCCGCGCTACCTCCACCATCGGCTGATCCTCGGCTCGGACGGGCGGAAGCTGTCGAAGAGTTTCAAGGACACCGGCCTTGCCGCACTCAGGCAGGCAGGCGTGTCGCCGCAGGATGTCGTGCGGCTGATTGGGCTTTGACTACAAACGAGCCAGGCCGGCCTTGATCAGCGCCATCACGCTGATGAAGACGAAGGCGCCGCTCAATCCCCATGCCACAGCTAGCTTGATATCCCGGAAGGTGATGCCGTGCTCGTTGGCGATCATCACCGCGACGAAGAAGCCCAGCGTGAAGAGCAGCGTGTTGCCGGTCGAGCCGAAGCCGTCGTCCTTCATGATGGCATCGAGCGCGGTGCCGAAGAAGAATCCGAAAACCGCGACGGTGGCGACCGCGAACAGCAGCCATGTCGTCCCGAGATGCAAAAGCATGCCTGCTCATGGCGTGCCTTAACGCCATGCCCCTCTTGGCACCGTTTGTTGAATTCGGATGAGCTTATGGATCAACCGTTTCGTTTTGCTTGCCGAATTGATCGGCATTAGAGCAATTGCCGACATCAACTTTTCACGCGCAGCCAGAGCCCTCCTTCCAATGCACAGTATCAAGCGGTTCATCCCCGCCTCTTTCGTCGTTCTGTGGGCGACCGGCTTCATCGGCGCGCGCTATGCAATGCCATGGGCGGAGCCGTTCACCTTCCTTGCCATCCGCTTCGTGCTGGCGGCGATCCTGTTTGCGGGACTGACCGTCCTTATCGGCTCGCGACGGGCCACCCGCGAGGAGGCGCTTCATGCGACGGTGGCCGGCGTCCTAATGCACGGCGTCTATCTGGGCGGCGTCTTCTGGGCGATCCACAGAGGCATGCCGGCCGGGCTTTCGGCGCTGATCGTCGGCCTGCAGCCGCTGATCACGGCGGTGCTCGCCGGCAAATTTCTCGGCGAGGCGATCCTGCCGCGCCATTGGGCGGGCCTTGCCGTCGGGCTTCTGGGCGTCGTCATCGTGCTCTGGCCAAAGCTCGGCATGATTGGCGGCGGTGTTACCGCGGCAACGCTGACGGCCTCGCTGGTCTCGGTGCTCGGCATGGCCGCTGGTACGATCTGGCAAAAGCGCTTCGCCTCCGGCGGCGACCTCGTCTCGGCGACCATGTGGCAGTATGTCGGAGGCTCGGTCGTCACGATCCTGGGGTCGCTCGCCTTCGAGACGCGCACCATCACCGTCAACGGCGAGCTCATCTTTGCCATGGCATGGCTGGTCCTGGTGCTGTCTCTCGGCGCCATCTTCCTGTTGATGGTGATGATCAGGGACGGCGAGATGTCGAAGGTCGCATCGCTGTTCTATCTTGTGCCCGCCGTAACCGCCGTCATCGCGTGGGCTCTGTTCGGCGAAGAGCTCACTCTGCTGCAGATCGCCGGCATGGCGATCGCCACTTTGGGCGTCGGGCTCGCGACCGCCCGTCAGGACAGAGCTCAACCCACGCGGGCGCGCGCCTCGAGATAGCGGCTGATCGCGGCATTGAGCTCGCCGCCAAGGATGAAAATGGCCGAGATGATGTAGAGGAACACCACCGCGATCATGATCGAGGCCAACCCCGCATAGGTCGTCACATAGGACGAGAAATGGTCGAGATAGGTGGCGAAGATGGTCGAGCCGGCCAGCCACGCGACCAGCGTGAAGACGATGCCCGGAACGATGGAAACGAAGCGGCGCTTGCCGGCCGGCAGCCAGATATGCACCGCGAACAGGCCGATGACGATGACCGTCGAGGCGATCACGTAACGCCATATGGTGATCGTGCCCATATAGGGCTTGATCCATTCCAGATGCGCCTCGGCCAGCCGCGCGAGCAGGGGCGCGAGCACCAGAAGCACGCTGACGGCGAGAAAGCAGGCCGTCGCGATCAGCACGAAGACGATGCTCTGCACCCGGCGGTGGATGATGCCGCGCGTCTCGGTAACGCGATAGGCGCGGTTGAGCGAGGTCCTTAGCGCCTCGATGCCGTTCGAGGCGAAGTAGGCGGCTAAGAGCACGCCGTAGGTCAGGAGGTCGCTGCGCCGCACGGTGAGCACATTCTGCACCTCGCGCGCGATCGGCTTCGCAATCTGCTCCGGCCAGGTGTCGAAGACCAGATGCACGGCCGTGTCGGCGAAGGCGCGCGCGCCGAGAAAGCTGGCCAGCGTCGTTGCGAAGATCAGGAACGGAAACAGCGCCATCAGCGAGGTGATCGCCAGATGGCTGGCCATTGCCCAGCCGTCGTCGGTGGTGAAATGGCCGATCGCATCGTAGAGCACGCGCTTGACCGCGACGATATTCCTGAGCAAGGACCCGCGCTCCGCTCGATTGTGTCGACGCCGCGAATATGGGAAGGGATTGCGGCAAATGGCAACCCCAGGTCCCACAACGTTGCCCACCGCTGAACAGTTGCGCAGCATCATCGTCACCGGCACCTCCTCCGGCATAGGCGCCTATTGCGCGCGGGCATTGAAGGCGGAAGGCTGGCGCGTATTCGCCACGGCCCGCACACCGGCCGACATCGCCGCGCTCGAGACGGAGGGCATCGAAGCCTTCTATCTCGACTATCGCGAGCCTGAGTCCATCGCCGCCCTGGCCGAGGCCGTGCTGGAGCGCACGGGCGGCACGCTCGACGCGCTGTTCAACAATGGCGCCTACGCGCAGCCCGGTGCCGTCGAGGACCTGCCGGTCGAAGCGCTGCGCGAGCAGTTCGAAGCCAATTTCTTCGGCTGGCACGACCTGACCCGCCGCGTCGTGCCGGTCATGCGCCGCCAGGGGCACGGTCGCCTCGTCCACTGCTCCTCGATCCTGGGGCTCGCCCCGGTCCGTTTTCGCGGCGCCTATTCGGCGTCGAAACATGCCGTCGAAGGCCTGATGCTTTGCCTGCGCCAGGAGCTCGAAGGCAGCGGCATTCATGTCTCGTTGATCGAGCCGGGGCCGGTGACCTCGAAGATCGCCAGCAACGGCCTGGTATGGTTCTTGAAGAACATCGACGTCGAGAACTCCGTTCACCGCGCCGACTACCAGGCGCAGCTCGCGCGGCTCAAGGCCGGCGGCAGCGTCTCGCGTCTGAAGCCCGGACCTGAGGTGGTCCATGCCGCCTTGCGCCACGCGCTTCTGTCACAGCGCCCGCACCCGCATTATGTGGTAACGGTGCCGGCCAGAATCGGCGTGGCGCTCAAGCGCATCCTGCCGGCCTCGATGCTCTACCGCGTGCTCGCCAGGCGGGCCTGACCGAAACCCAACTGGAGCCAGCACCATGGCAACCGTCTTCAACATCCTCGCCATTGTCGTCATGGCTGCCGTCGTGGTCGTGCTGATCCGCGGCCTCGTCAACATGATGCGCGGCGGCTCAGGCTTCACCTCCAACAAGCTGATGCAGGCCCGCGTACTGCTGCAGTTCATAGCTCTGGTGCTGATCATGCTGACCGTCTACTTCACCCGCAAGTAACGGGCCGGGGAGGAGAAGGTGGTCAAGCTCAACAAGATCTATACCCGTACCGGCGACGACGGCACTACCGGTCTGGGCAGCGGCGAGCGGCGCCTGAAGTCAGATCTGCGCGTCGAAGCCTACGGCACGGTGGACGAAGCAAATGCCTGCGTCGGCATGGCGCGCGTCCACACCGCAACCGATCATCCGGCGCTCGACGCCATGCTCTCCCGCATCCAGAACGATCTTTTCGACCTCGGCGCCGACCTTGCGGTCCCGGACGACGGCAAACCGCTCGGCTACGAGCCGCTGCGCATCGTCGCCGCGCAGACCGGGCGCGTCGAAAAGGACATCGATGCTCTCAACAAGGACCTGCAGCCGCTGAAATCCTTCGTGCTGAACGGCGGCACGCCTGCCGCGGCAGCCCTGCATTTTGCGCGCACCGTAACACGGCGCGCCGAACGCCTCATGGTGGCGCTGGCGCAGGACCCGGCCGAGCACGTCAACCGCGAAGCGCTGAAATACATCAACCGCGTCTCCGACTTCCTGTTCGTCGCCGCCCGGGCGGTCAATGACAACGGAAATGCCGACGTGCTATGGGTTCCCGGCAAGAACCGCTGACAACCGGGTATGGCGGGAGGGTCCGATGTTCATCCCGCTCTACGATACCAACAGGCTCCGCCACATCCGCCTGCAATATGTGACGATCGGCCTGATCGCCGCGAATGCCTTGGTCTATCTCGCGACCACGCTTGGCGGCGAGAGCTTCACCAATGCCGCAGTGCTTGGCCTCGGCTTCATCCCCTCTGTCGTCCATGACAAGGTGGAGCTGTCGCCCGAATTCGTCGTCATTCCCGAAAGCCTCAGCTATCTCACCTATTCCTTCCTGCATGCCGACATCTTCCATCTCGGCGGCAACATGCTGTTCCTGTGGGTGTTCGGCGACAATGTCGAGGACGCGCTCGGCCATATCCGCTACCTGATCTTCTACCTCGCCTGCGCGGCGGCGGGCGCTTTCTTTCAAGGCTTGGTCGGCTGGGATTCCCAGGTGCCGCTGATCGGCGCTTCGGGCGCCATCGCCGGCGTGGTTGCGGCCTATCTGATCCTCTATCCGAAGGTTAAGGTGTGGGTGTTGGTCTTTGCGCGCATTCCTCTGCGCATCCCCGCCTTCATCCCGCTCGTCCTTTGGATCCTGTTCCAGATCGTGATGTTTGCCGCCGGCGGAGAGGATCAGATTTCCTGGGCCTGCCACATCGGCGGCATCATTGCCGGCGCCGTTCTCGTCCTGGTGCTGCGCAGCCGCGGCGTGCCGCTGCTTGCCGGCGCAGACGGCGAGCCGGACCCGACGCCGAAGGTCCAGAACGTCCCTCTCCCGATCGAGCCCGGACCAGCGCCCGAGGCGCCGGCACAGCCGGCGCCTCGATGGGGCCGCGGCGCGGCGTCGCCGCCAGACTGAACCGATTTGAGTGCGACGTGCATATTGACGCGCCGGATTGCCGCCACTACGGAACGCCACCA
Source organism: Mesorhizobium sp. M1A.F.Ca.IN.020.03.2.1 (assembly GCF_004023205.1). Classification (NCBI taxonomy): domain Bacteria; kingdom Pseudomonadati; phylum Pseudomonadota; class Alphaproteobacteria; order Hyphomicrobiales; family Phyllobacteriaceae; genus Mesorhizobium; species Mesorhizobium sp. M1A.F.Ca.IN.020.03.2.1. The sequence continues at coordinate 21,101 of NZ_RZSV01000023.1, forward strand.
CAGAGCATGATCCCGAAAAGTGGGAACCGCTTTTCGGAACGATCATGCTCAACCGAAACATCGGGGTGGAACTGCTTCTTGGCCGTTGGAGACCAGAATTCCGCCCGGAATGTCGGCTTTCGACAACTCTGACAAGGCGCACACTGCTATAGCGCGCCCGACTATCTCAGGAGAGGTGACAGGAAAATGAAGATCCTTGTGCCCGTGAAGCGGGTTGTGGACGCGAACGTCAAGGTCCGCGTCAAGGCTGACGGACTGGGCGTCGAGCTTGCCAACGTCAAGATGGCGATGAACCCGTTCGACGAGATCGCGGTCGAGGAAGCGATCCGGATCAAGGAAGCCGGCAAGGCCGAGGAGATCATCGTCGTCTCGATCGGCCCGCAGCAGGCGCAGGAGACGCTGCGCACCGCGCTCGCAATGGGCGCCGACCGGGCCATCCTGGTCAAGACCGACGAGCAGACCGAGCCGCTGGGTGTCGCCAAGGTGTTGAAGGGCGTCGTCGAGGCCGAGAAGCCCGGCCTCGTCATCCTTGGCAAGCAGGCGATCGACGACGACAGCAATCAGACCGGCCAGATGCTGGCGGCGCTGCTCGGCTGGGCGCAAGGCACCTTCGCCTCCAGGATCGAGCTCGCCGGCGATCATGCCAAGGTGACGCGTGAGGTCGACGGCGGCCTGCAGACGGTTGAGCTGAAAATGCCGGCGATCGTGACCGCCGACCTTCGCTTGAACCAGCCGCGCTATGCATCGCTGCCCAACATCATGAAAGCCAAGAAGAAGCCGCTCGACGAAAAGAGCCCGGCCGACTACGGCGCCGACGTCAAGCCGCGCCTGAGGGTGATCAAGACCGAGGAGCCCGGCGGCCGCAAGGCGGGCGTCAAGGTCAAGAGCGTCGCCGAGCTGGTCGAGAAGCTCAAGAACGAAGCCGGCGTGCTCTAAGCGGTCAGGAAAGGAACAGGAAAATGGCAATTCTCCTCATCGCCGAACACGACAACGCAAGCCTTTCCGACCAGACCGCCAAGGCGCTCGCGGCGGCCCTGCAGATCGGCTCGGATGTCGATGTGCTGGTCGCCGGTAAAGGCGCCAAGGCGGCAAGCGACGCGGCCGCCAAGCTGAAGGGTGTTCGCAAAGTCCTGCTGGCCGAGGCCGACGAGCTCTCCGAGCGCCTGGCGGAGCCGCTGGCTGCGCTCGTCGTCTCGCTCGCCGGCTCCTATGACGCGATCGTCGCCCCCGCCACCTCAGCGGGCAAGAACGTCGCGCCGCGCGTGGCGGCCCTGCTCGACGTCGCGCAGGTCTCGGAGATCATCGAGGTGGTCTCGCCCGACACCTTCAAGCGGCCGATCTATGCCGGCAACGCCATCCAGACCGTGCAGTCGACCGACGCCAAGAAGGTGATCACGGTGCGCACCGCCTCCTTCCAAGGAGCGCCCGAGGGCGGCTCGGCTTCGGTCGAGACGGTGAACGCCGCCGCCAATCCCGGCCTCTCCTCCTTCGTCGAGAACAAGCTCTCCGAAAACGACCGTCCCGAGTTGACCTCGGCCAAAATCATCATTTCGGGTGGCCGTGCTCTCGGCTCGTCGGAGAAGTTCCAGGAAGTCATCCTGCCGGTCGCCGACAAGCTCGGCGCCGCTGTCGGTGCCTCCCGCGCCGCCGTCGACGCTGGCTATGCGCCCAACGACTGGCAGGTCGGCCAGACCGGCAAGGTGGTCGCCCCCGATCTCTACATTGCGGTCGGCATCTCCGGCGCCATCCAGCATCTTGCCGGCATGAAGGATTCCAAGGTCATCGTCGCCATCAACAAGGACGAGGAAGCGCCGATCTTCCAGGTTGCCGACTACGGTCTCGTCGGCGATCTCTTCGTCATCCTGCCGGAACTGCAAAAGGCGCTTTGACGCTTTCTGCTCTGGCATATTAAAATCGGAAGGGTGGGGTAGACGAAGTCGCCCCGCCCTTTTAGTTTGCACTGCACAAAAAGCAGGCCGGTAAAGGCTTGCGCAATTCCAGGAAAAGTCCGTAGCGGTTTTCCCTCCGGAATTGCGATAAACAAAAAGGGCAATTCCAGGAAAGTGCCGAGCCACTTTGCGTCCGGAATTGCGGGAAACAAAGAGAAGGGAGCGCTTCCGTGCCTCGCAGAAGCGGAAATGCTCCAGACGGGATTGGGGTAATGAGCAAGATCGAGACGATCGGCATTGTCGGCGCAGGTCAAATGGGGGGCGGTATCGCCCACGTCTCGGCGCTGGCCGGCTACAAGGTCCTGATCCACGACATCTCGCCCGACCGGGTCGAGAAGGGCATCGCCACCATCAGCGGCAACATGGCCCGTCAGGTCGGTTCGGGAAAGCTCGAGGAGAAGGCGCGCAACGAGGCGATGGCGCGCATCTCATCGGCGTCCGCCATGGCCGATCTCGCCGCCGCCGACCTCGTCATAGAGGCGGCGACCGAGGATGAGACGGTCAAGCGCAAGATCTACGCCCAACTCTGCCCGCAGCTCAATCCGGAGGCGATTCTCGCGACCAACACCTCCTCGATCTCGATCACCCGGCTCGCCGCGCAGACCGACCGGCCTGAGCGCTTCATCGGCATACATTTCATGAACCCGGTGCCGGTGATGAAGCTGGTCGAGCTGGTGCGCGGCATCGCCACCGAGGACCAGACGTTCGAGGCCGCCAAGACCTTCGTGAACAGGCTCGACAAGACGATCACCGTTTCGGAGGATTTCCCGGCCTTCATCGTCAACCGCATCCTGTTGCCCATGATCAACGAGGCGATCTACACGCTCTATGAGGGCGTCGGCACGGTTGACGCCATCGACACCGCCATGCGGCTCGGCGCCAACCATCCGATGGGGCCGCTACAACTGGCCGACTTCATCGGTCTCGACACCTGCCTGTCGATCATGCAGGTGCTGCATGAGGGCCTGTCGGACTCCAAGTATCGCCCCTGCCCGCTGCTGGTGAAATATGTCGAGGCCGGCTGGCTCGGCCGCAAGACCGGCCGCGGCTTCTACGACTATCGCGGCGACCATCCGGTGCCGACGCGCTGAGCCCCGCGACTGAACGCTCACTGCGCGGCGTTCAGGATGCCGCGGCAAGCGGCAGGGGCGCCGCCTCGTCCTTCGAAACTTCATCGGGTGCTGCCGAAACGCAGCCGCGGCCGGCCGCCTTGGCGGCATAGCAAGCGGCATCGGCGCGGGCGATGATCTCGTCCACCTCGCCGCAGCCGGCGCGGATCGGCGCAAGCCCGATGCTGGCGGCGATCGAATGCGGACGACCGTCCCAGCTGAAGCCCAGGTTGCGGATGGCTTCGATGATGCAACGCGCCGCGACCGTCGCTCGCGCCGGCGCGCCCGATTTCAGTATGACCGCGAACTCGTCGCCGCCCAGGCGGGCGACGATATCTTCCGGCCCGAGCACGTTGCGGATGGCGTCGGCGACGCGCTTCAGCAGCGCATCGCCCGCCGCGTGGCCGCCAGTGTCGTTGACCGCCTTGAAGTGGTCGAGGTCGACGAACATGAACTGATGCTCGCCGCCATTCAACCGGCACCGATCGACCAACTCCTCCATCGTGCGGATGAAGCTTGGGCGGTTGGCGAGCCCGGTCAGCGCGTCATGCGCCGCGGCATAAGCGAGCTGGCGCTGCAGGGCGCGCGCGTCGGTGAAATCCTGGAAGACGATGACGAGCCCGCAGAACTCGTCGCGGTCGTTCATGATCGGCGACACCATTTGGCGGATGCTGCAGCGCGTGTCGTCGCGCCTGATGAGCACGGCGCGGGCGTTCTGATCGCAATGATGGCGGTCGGCGGCCGAAGATCGTGTCAGGCCGATCCTCTGCCCGGTTTCCTCGTCGACCGCCCAGTAGACATCGCCGAGCACCTTGCCGAGCGCCTCGCCGCTGGCAATGCCGGTGAGCTTTTCGGCGACCGGATTCATGAAGGTGACGCGGTTCGCGGCATCGGTGCAGATCACCGCGTCGCCGATCGACTGCAGCGTCACCCTGAGCCGCTCCTTTTCGTCGGCGAGCATCGCCGCCGAGACCTTGCGCCGTTCTTCGGCCTCCTTGCGCTCCGTGATATCGGTCAAGCTGCCGATCGCCCGGATCAGCCGGCCCTCGCCGTCGCGTTCGATCGCCTTGCCGCGGTCGAGGATCCAGACCCAATGGCCGTCCTTGTGGCGCATCCGGAACTCGGCCTCGAAGAAGGCCGTCTCGCCGTCAAGATGCGCCCGGTCCGCCTCGGCGACGATTTGGCGGTCGTCCGGGTGGATCATCGTCAGCCAGCGGTCGGGGTCGCCGTCCAGCTCGCCATCGTCATAGCCCAGCATTCTGACCCAGGTTTCGGAGTAAGTCGTGCCGCCCTTGCGCATGTCGAGGCTCCAGACGCCTTGTCCGGCGCTGGTCAGCGCGAAATTCCAACGCGTCTCGGCTTCGGCGATGCGCGCTTCGGCCTGCTTGCGCGCATCGATGTCCTCGATCTGCGACACAAGATAGAGCGGCTTGCCGGTCTCGTCTTCGCGAATGACCGAGCCCGCGAGCTGCGCCCAGACCGGAGTGCCGTCCTTCTTGAGGTAGCGCTTCTCGAAATGAAAGGAATCGATCTTTCCCTCTTTCAGCGCGATCATCGTCTCACGGCCGATCTGCAGATCGTCGGGATGCGTGATCTGGAAGAAGGTCAGCGCCTCGATTTCCGCCCGGCTGTAGCCGAGCATCGCCGCGAAGGCGGGATTGGTCTGAAGGATGCGGCCGTCGAGGCCGACGATGGCGACGCCGATCGCCGAATCTTCCATCGCGCGGCGAAAGCGCTGCTCGCTCTCGGCAATCTGCCGGCGGTCGTCGATGATCCTGCGGATGAACAGCGCCGAGACAAAGAGCGTCACGGCGGTGACGGCGACCGATATCTGTAGGCAGAACTTCAGCGCGTCCGCACCGAGCTCCAGCGCCGGCAACAGGACCGATGCCATCAGGGTGGCAAGCCCTGCCGCCATCAAGGCGAGCACAGCGCGCTTGCCGGCCCGCGGACCTTTCCAACTCAACCACGCCACAATGCGATCCCACCCCATGCGCAACTGCCACAACCCTGGCGGATCGATTTTAAGGAATGGTTGTAAGCTGCGGCGGCCACGCCGCTAACCGGCAAAGCAATTGCCGGCATGATTAAGGATCGGTGTGTAATCCTACCAGCGGACGAAAAACCGTCCGCCAAGCGCGCCGAGCGCGGTGAGGAACGCGATCGCGATCGTGTACCAGGTGGCGACGAACAGCGGCGAATCGTCGAAGCAATGCGCGGCATAGAAGGTCGCCGCCAAGCCGCCCGCGAGCAGGCCCGCGACCGCGCCGGCCAGCACCGGCCGCGTCGGCGCGCCATAGCGCAGCATGCCGAGGAAGATAGCCAGGGGACCGATGCCGATCAACGGGATGAAGCTCATGCAGATCATCATGTTGGAACCCACGAGCCGCCTGCCCCAGTCCGCCTCCGGCACGACGAAAAGCTCCAGGATGACCGCGATCACGACGAGCGCAGGCGCGGCGAGCGTCCATAGTTTCGCTCGCCTGCTCGCCGCACCGGGCGTCGACAGCGCTCGGATCAGAGCGAATGCGCTGGTCGTGAGCGCCAAGGTGAAGACGAACTTCGACATGAAGCGCATCGTATGCATGGCCGGCATGATGTCCGGGCGCGGACCGATGGTCATGAAAAAGACCACCGCCGCGACCGCAACCGCCACGCCGACGGCCAGCCACCAGGCGAGGCCAAGCGGCATCGCCTTGTTGCGGGCATCGGCGTCGAGCGCCTTTATGAGGTCCTCGGTTCTCATGTCACTGTCGTCCGAACCTTTTGGCGATCGCGGCAAGGCCGCGATGCAGCGACACGCGCACCGCCGTCTCGCTGATGCCGAGCTTGACCGCCGTTTCGCCGATCGAATGGCCGTCGACCGAGATCGAGGAAACCACGGAACGCTGCGAGGGCGGCAAGCCGTCCAGGGCCCGGTTTATGTCGCGCTCGCTCACCGTCTCCGCTTCCGGCTCGGCGAACGTCTCTGCGATCTCGTCGATCTCGACCTCGATGCGACGGCCGCGCCTGCGGAATGCATCGATCAGCTTGAAGCGGGCGATCGCATAGACCCATGGCAGCACCGGCGCGTCTTCTCGCCACGTGTGCCTTTTGACGTGAATGGCCAGCAAGGTTTCCTGCACGACATCCTCGGGGTCGACCCCGCCCTGGACGATCTTGCGCCGGACGAAGCCACGAACGAGAGCGGCTATCCGGTGAAGAAAGTCGGCGTAAGCCCTTTCGTCTCCCGCGATCGCGGCCCTGAGCAGCCGGGAAAGCTCGGCCTCGTCCTTGCCGGTCACAAGAGTTTACCCCCGATGTTCGCGTCTCGGCCCTGGTTTGTTACGTGTCCGGCGAAATAATGTCCAAGCCAAAGTACCGGAAAATCACGAAAGTTTGCGGCACGGCGACCGATTGAAGCAGGCCGGAATGTTGACTATTGTAATCAGGTATTTATAGGTGCGCCTGAGCCCGAACCCCTGTCTGCAGATTTGAGGACGATGCCCATGAAAACTGCCTTTTCCACTCTTGCCGGCGCCGCCGCGCTGGCCCTCGGCCTGATTGCCGGACCGGCCATGGCGGAGGATGCAGGCATCATCGTCTACAACGCCCAGCATGAAAGCCTGGCCAAGGAATGGGCGAAGGGCTTCACCAAGGAAACTGGCATCAAGGTCACGCTGCGCAATGGCGGCGACAGCGATTTCTCCAACCAGATCGTCGCCGAGGGTGCTGCCTCGCCGGCCGACGTGTTCCTGACCGAGAATTCGCCGGCGATGGCGCTGGTCGAGGCGGCCGGCCTGTTCACGCCGGTCGATGCCGACACCCTCGCTCAGGTTCCGCAGGAATACCAGCCTTCGAGCGGCAAATGGGTGGGCGTCGCCGCGCGCAGCACCGTCTTTGCCTACAACAAGGACAAGCTCAAGGAAGGCCAGCTGCCCAAGTCGCTGCTCGACCTTGCCGATCCGAGCTGGAAGGGCCGGTGGGCCGCCTCGCCGTCCGGCGCCGATTTCCAGGCCATCGTCAGCGCGATGCTCGAGCTCAAAGGTGAAGCCGCGACTTCCGACTGGCTGAAGGCCATGAAGGAGAACTTCACCGCCTACAAGGGCAACAATACGGTGATGAAGGCGGTCAATGCCGGGGAGATCGATGGCGGCGTGATCTACCACTACTACTATTTCGGCGACCAGGCGAAGACCGGCGAGAACAGCAAGAATGTCGGCCTGCATTATTTCAAGAACCAGGACCCGGGCGCGTTCGTGTCGATCTCTGGCGGCGGCGTGCTGGCCTCGAGCAAGCATCCGAAGGAAGCCCAGGCTTTCTTGAAGTGGGTCACCGGCAAGGCCGGCCAGGAGGTTTTGAAAACTGGGACCTCTTATGAATACGCGGTCGGCAAGGATGCCATGTCGAACCCGAAGCTCGTGCCGCTGGCCGATCTGCAGGCGCCCAACATCGATCCGACGCACCTGAACTCGAAGAAGGTCATCGACCTGATGACGCAAGCCGGCTTGCTTTAGTCCGCGTTCGTCCTAAAAGGACAACCGACCGTGCTCCCGCCGGAATTCGCTTTCCGCGGGAGCGCTTTTGTTTTGGAGATGGCCTCGTCGATGACGATCATCTGCGTTTCCGACCGCGTTCGCGGTTCATCAGATCGTCTCCAGGCGGTGCATTCCGGCTGATGTCCGCGATCGACCTCACGCATTCGGGGCCGCCGGCTGCCGCAAGGCAGAGCCGGCGGTCCACGTCGTGGATTACGCTTGCGGCCGCCATCTTCTCGCTGATCGCTCTCCTGCCGCTTGCCTTCATCGTCTGGGTGGGCATCCAGACGGGATGGGACACGGTGGTGGCGCTGATCTTTCGGCCTCGCGTCGGCGCGCTCCTGGTCAACACCATCCTGCTTGTCGTCCTGGCCGTCCCGATCGCCATCGTGCTGTCGGTGGCGCTTGCCTGGCTGACCGAGCGCAGCGACCTTCCCGGCAACCGTTGGTGGTCGTGGCTGTCGGTAGCGCCGCTGGCTATCCCGGCCTTCGTCCACAGTTACGCCTGGATCAGCCTGATCCCCGGCCTGCACGGGCTCTGGGCCGGCGTGCTCGTCTCCGTCATCGCCTATTTCCCGTTTCTCTATCTGCCGATCGCAGCGGCGCTGCGCCGGCTTGACCCGGCGCTGGAAGATGCCGCCGCAGCGCTGGGCCTCGGACCCTGGCGCGTCTTCGCGCGTGTCGTGCTGCCGCAGTTGAGGCTGGCCATCTGCGGCGGTTCGCTGCTGGTTGGCCTGCACCTGCTTGCCGAATACGGGCTTTATGTCTTCATCCGCTTCGATACCTTCACCACCGCGATCGTCGACCAGTTCCAGTCGACCTTCAACGGCGCGGCGGCGAACATGCTCGCCGCCGTGCTGGTCGCCTGCTGCTTCGTGCTGCTTGGCGTGGAGGTGATCGTGCGTGGTGAGGAGCGTTATGCCCGCGTCGGCTCCGGGGCGGCGCGCCAGCAGCAGCGTGTCGCCCTCGGCCGCGCCACGCTGCCTTGCTTGCTGCTGCCCGCCGGGACTGCGCTGCTCACGCTCGGCGTGCCCTTTGTGACCGTCGGCCGCTGGCTGCTTGCCGGTGGCGCCGACGTCTGGCGTTGGGACGAGATCAGCCTGGCGCTCGGCCAGACGCTGGTCCTCGCCGTCGCCGGCGCGCTGCTTGCCACGGTCGCCGCAATGCCCATGGCCTGGATCTCGATCCGTGCGCCCGGCCGCTTGCAGCGCCTGCTCGAGAGCTGCAACTACATCGTCGGCTCGCTGCCGGGTGTGGTCGTCGCGCTGGCGCTGGTGACCATCACCGTACGCATCGCCTTGCCGCTCTATCAGACGCTCTTCACCATCCTTTTCGGCTATGCGCTGATGTTCCTGCCGCGCGCGCTGGTCAGCCTGCGCGCCTCGATCGCCCAGGCGCCGGTGGAACTCGAACGCGCGGCTTCGAGCCTCGGCCGCCCGCCGCTCAGGGCGCTATGGTCGACCACGATCCGGCTGTCGGCGCCGGGCGCGGCGGCCGGGATGGCGATGGTGGCACTCGGCATCACCAATGAATTGACCGCCACGCAGATGCTGGCGCCGAACGGCACCCGCACCCTTGCGATGGCGTTCTGGTCCTACAGCGGCGAGATCGACTACGCCTCGGCCGCCCCTTACGCCTTGATCATGGTGGCGATGTCGCTGCCCATGACCTGGGTGCTCTACGTCCAGTCAAAGCGGATGGCCGGCCGATGAGCTTCCTCGAGCTCCGCGACGTAGCAAAACATTATGGCCCGGTGGCAGCACTTGCCGGCGTCGACCTCACCGTCGAAAGCGGCAGCCGCACCGCGATCGTCGGACCCTCCGGCTGCGGCAAGACCACCTTGCTGAGGCTGATCGCCGGCTTCGAGGCGCCAGACCGCGGCCGCATCGCGCTCGACGGCAAGCTGCTCGCCAATGGCGGGGCGGCGGTGCCGGCGCATCGCCGCGGCATCGGCGTGGTGGCGCAGGACGGCGCCCTCTTCCCGCATCTCACCATCGCCGACAATATCGGCTTCGGCATGCCCCGAAGCGCCGAGAAGCGCGCCGAGCACATTGTCGAGCTCGCCTATATCGTCGGGCTTGACAAGGCGATCCTGAAGCGCCGTCCGCACGAGCTTTCCGGCGGCCAGCAGCAGCGTGTCGCGCTTGCCCGTGCCATGGCGATGAAACCCCGCCTGATGCTGCTCGACGAGCCGTTCTCGGCGCTCGACACCGGCCTCCGGGCCTCGATGCGCAAGGCTGTGGCCGAGCTTCTGGAGGATGCGGGCATCACCACCATCCTGGTCACCCACGATCAGGCCGAGGCGCTGTCCTTCGCCAGCCAGGTGGCCGTCATGCGCGACGGCCTGTTCTCGCAGGTCGGCACGCCGCGCGAGCTCTACTTCCAGCCCAGGGACAGGATGGTTGCCGAGTTCCTCGGCGACGCCATCATCGTGCCGGCCAAGATCGCCGACGGCTTTGCCATATCGCCGCTCGGCCGCATCGCCGTCGACATCACCGAGCGGCGCGACGTCGCCCGTATCATGCTCAGGCCCGAGCAGGTGGTGCTTAAACGAACCTCCCGCGAAGGCATGTCGGGGACGCCGGACATGCTGTTCGGCGAGGTGACGGACTCCGAATTCGCCGGCTCGGTCTGCACCATCGCCGTGCGGCTGCTCAATAGCCCGGATCCGCCGGATGCGGCCGCGATCGGCAACACACCGCTCGTCCTGCGCAAGACCGGCATGGACGTGCCGGAGGTCGGCGAGATCGTGCGCCTCACGGTGACCGGCAAGGCGCATGTGTTTGCCTGAAGCTGAGTCAAGAGGAGGGGCTTACGCTGCCGAGGCGCCTGCCGCCCCGATCGAACCAGTGCAACTTCTCGGCTGTGGCGGTGATGCGCAACTTGTCGCCGGGCTTTGCCGCCGTGCGGCCGCCGACCCGTACCACGATATTATTGCCGGCAGCCGAGCAGTGCAGGAAGGTTTCCGCGCCGACCGGCTCCACGGCCTCGACCGTTGCGGGCAGCATCAGCGCCCCGGATCGGTCCTCGGCATCGGCGACGAGTTCGGCGTCCTCGGGCCTGAAGCCTAGCATTGCCGCCTGCCCGCCGGGCCGGGCAAGAACAAGCAACTTTCCTTCCAGCTCAGTTGCAGAACTTTCTGTGCTCAGTGAGAGCAGGTTCATCGGCGGCGCGCCAATGAAGGACGCGACGAATGTCGAGGCCGGCTTCTCGTAAATGTCGAGGGGAGCGCCGATCTGCTCGACCAGCCCCGCATTCATGACGACAAGCATGTCGGCTAGCGTCATCGCCTCGAGCTGGTCGTGGGTGACATAGACCGAAGTGACGCCGAGCCTGCGCTGCAGGCTCTTGATCTCGACCCGCATCTGGCCGCGCAGCTTGGCGTCGAGGTTGGAGAGCGGTTCGTCGAACAGGAAGACTTTCGGATTGCGCACGATCGCCCGGCCCATGGCGACGCGCTGTCGCTGGCCGCCGGAAAGCTCGCGAGGGCGCCGGTCGAGCAGTCCCGACAATTCCAGCACCTTGGCAGTTGAACGCACTCTGCTGTCGATCTCGGCTTTCGGCGTGCCGCGATTACGCAGGCCATAGGCCATGTTGTCGTAGACCTTCATATGCGGGTAGAGCGCGTAATTCTGGAAGACCATGGCAATGTCGCGTTCGGTCGGACCGACGGCATTGACGATCTTGCCGTCGATCGCAACCGTTCCGGACGAGATGGTCTCGAGTCCGGCGATCATCCTGAGCAACGTCGATTTGCCGCAGCCGGAGGGACCGACCAGCACGCAAAGCTGCTTGTCCGGAATGGCGATGGAAACGCCTTTCACGGCCTCGACGCCGCCGGCATAGAGCTTCCTCACATCATTGAGATCAACCGTCGCCATCGCCCCTCACTTCTCGGATTCGACCAGGCCGCGCACGAACCAGCGCTGCATCAGCACCACGACAAGGATCGGCGGCACGATGGCCAGCATCGCAGTGACCATCACAAGGTGCCACTGGGTATCGGCGTCGGCGAAGGAAACCATCTTTTTCAGCGCAATGACGATGGTGTTCATGTCGTTGCTGTTGGTGACCAGCAGCGGCCACAGATATTGCGTCCAGCCATAGATGAAGAGGATGACGAACAGCGCCGCGATGTTGGTGCGCGACAGCGGCAGGAGGATGTCGAAGAAGAAGCGCCACGGCCCGGCGCCATCGACGCGCGCCGCCTCGATGAGCTCGCCCGGGATGGTCATGAAGAACTGTCTGAACAACAGCGTGGCCGTGGCCGAGGCGATCAGCGGGATGATCAGACCGGCATAGGTGTCGATCATGCCGAGGTCGACCATCACCTTGTAGGTCGGCAGGATGCGGACCTCGACGGGCAGCATCAGAGTGATGAAGATCAGCCAGAAGAAGGTCATGCGCAGCGGGAAACGAAAGAACACGATGGCATAGGCCGATAGGATCGAGATGAAGATCTTCCCGACCGCGACGCCGAGCGCCATGACCGTCGTGTTGAGAAGAAGCCTGCCGACGCTGACGCCGCCGATGCGCCCGACACCGCCGAACAGGGCCTCGCTGTAATTGTTCCAGAGTTGGTCACCGGGCAGCAGCGGCAGGGGCGGCTTGAGGATCGTCTGCAGCGTCTGTGTCGAGGCCACGAATGTGTAGTAGATGGGAAATGCAACGATCAAAATGCCGAGAATGAGAGCGGCATGGGCGATCAGGACACGCAACGGGGACTGGCCGATCATCGCTTGCCTCAGCCGTAGTGGACCTTGCGTTCCACATAGCGGAACTGGATGGCGGTGAGCGCGATGACGATGACCATCAGGATCACCGACTGCGCCGCCGAGTCGCCGAGGATCAGGTTGACGAAGCCGTCATTGTAGACCTTGTAGACCAACGTCTCGGTGGTCTTGCCCGGTCCGCCGCCGGTGACGGCATGGACGATGCCGAACGTGTCGAACAGGGCATAGACAGTGTTGACGACCAGCAGGAAGAAGGTCGTCGGCGCGAGCAGCGGGAAGATGATGGTCCAGAAACGCTTGGTCTCGCGAGCGCCGTCCATCGCCGCCGCCTCGATCAGCGTCTTCGGCACCGCCTGCAGCCCGGCGACGAAGAACAGGAAATTGTAGCTGATCTGCTTCCATGCTGCGGCGGAAACCAAAAGGATCATGGCGTGACTGCCGTTGAGCAACGGATCCCAGGCTATGCCGAGACTTCTCAGCACGTAGGATAGCGAGCCGATCGAAGGGTTGAACAGGAACAGCCACAACATGCCGGCGATCGCCGGCGCCACCGCATAAGGCCAGATCATCAGCGTGCGGTAGAGCGCTTTCCCGCGCACCACTTTGTCCGCCATTACGGCAAGCAGCAACGCCGCGGCCATGGCCACGATTGCGGTGGCAAGCGAAAATACCACCGTTACCTTGATCGAGTTGAGATAGGCCGGGTCGGCAAGCACTTTGCGGAAATTGGCAAACCAGACGAACTTGCTCTTCAGCCCGAATGGATCCTGCCTGAGCATGGACTGGTAGAGCGCCTGCCCGGCCGGCCAGTAGAAGAAAACCAGTGTTATGGCGAGTTGCGGCGCCACAAGCAGGTAAGGCAGGACTTTGTTGGGGAAAACGACGCGCGGGGTCAGCTTGGTTTCCTCGTCAAGCAAGGATCGCCCGCGCCGATCCGCGCGGGCGACGTTTCATCCTCGGCCAGGTCTAGTTGCCCAACGCGTCCTTGATCGCCGCGTTGCCGCGCGAGACGGCATTGTCGAGCGCCTGCTGGGCCGTTTCCTGGCCGGCCAGCATCTTCTCGAACTCCTCGTTCTGGATATCGCGCACCTGCGGCAGATTGGGCAGGCGCACACCCTTCGAATTTTCGGTCGGCGCCTTGCCGGTCATCTGCAGGATCGGTGTCTCGCGGCCCGGGTTCTTGTCGTAGAAGCCGGACTTCTTGGTCGCCTCATAGGCTGCCAGCGTCACCGGCAGGTAGCCCGACTTCTGGTGCAGATATTCCTGCACCTCGGTCTTGGAGAGATAGGCGAAGAAGGCAGCGACGCCCTTGTACTCCGCATCGGATTTGCCGCTGAAAACCCAGAGGCTTGCGCCGCCGGGCGTCGTGTTCTGCGGCGCACCCTTGGCATCGCTGTCATACGGCAGTTGGCCGATGCCGTAGTTCATGCCCGACTTGACGATATCGCCGAGCCCGCCCGACGACTCGGTAAAGATGCCGCATTCCCCGGCAAGGAATATCTGCTTGGCCTCGGAGGTGCGCCCGCCATATTTGAAAGTGCCATCCTTGGCGAGGTCAGCCAGCGCCTGAAAGTGGTTGACGAAAATCGGCGCATTGATCTTGAGTTCGACGTCGCCGCCGGCCAGTCCGTTCTGCTGGGTCGCCCAGGAAACATTATTCCAGGCGGCAAAATTTTCCAGATGGATCCAGGTCAGCCAGGTCGAGGTGTAGCCGCAAGGGGCCGCGCCGCTCGCCTTGATCTTCTTCGCCGCTTCCCAGACCTCGTTCCAGGTCTTAGGCGGGTTGTTCACGTCGAGGCCGGCCTTCTGAAAGATGTCCTTGTTGTAGTAGAGGATCGGCGAGGAGGAATTGTAAGGGAAAGACAACATGGTGCCGTCCGGCTTCGAATAGTAGCCGACAATGCCGGGCAGATACTGGCTCTTATCGAACGTCATCCCCGCGCCCGTCAAAACTTCGGCCACGGGTTTGATCGCGCTCTCGGCCGCCATCATGACGCCGGTGCCGACATCGAACACCTGGATGATGTCCGGCGCCTGGCCGGCGCGGAACGCGGCGATGCCTGCATTCAGCGTCTCGGGATAGGTGCCCTTGAAGACCGGAACGATCTGGTAGTCGCTTTGGCTGGCGTTGAAGTCCTTCGAGATCTTGTCGACGACTTCCGCATTGGCGCCCGTCATCGCATGCCACCAGCTGATCTGCGTGACAGCGAAAGCGGACGTGGTGGAAAGCAGGGTCAAGGTAGCGGCAACACCTGCCGCGAAGCCGAAGAGCTTCATGTTTTCATCTCCCGTTGTGATTGGCGAAAGGGGGGCTTCCGCAGAACCAGTATGTGTTGCGCATGACAATCGGACAACGGTTTTGTTATGCGTCGATGAACATCATCTGATCCTAAACTAACGTGCATCGGTCACGGCCGGGCAGATTGCTTGCCGGCTTAGGATTTGAGCGACTCCAACCATCGTATTGCGACAGCCGGCCCAACCTTATCCGTCCTTTACAACCTGAGGCACACGCGTCGGTTGCAGGTCCACTAATCGATTCTTCAGCCGTCGGGCCTTAAGCAATCTTAACTTGATTGATGCGGGAAGATCAGGTGGGGCCAAATGTTGACCGTCTATAATTGCATCGTGTACGAGCACGATCTGAGGTTGGTCGCACTTGCGGCGCTCATCTGCGGAATTTCCTCTTTCTCGGCGGTCAATCTTCTTCGCCATGTCGAGCAATCGACCAGTCGAAATCGCTACGCATGGCTGTTGATTGCAGCCACGGCGACCGGATTCGGTATCTGGGCGACGCATTTCGTCGCCATGATCGCCTTCACGCCGGGAATACCCAACGCCTATAACGCGGAGCTTTCCGCGCTTTCGCTGGCCGCCTCCGTAGTTCTGACAGCGGCCGGAATGTGGATCGCCACCATCCGCGGCGGCATTGATCACTATCTTGTCGGCGGCGCCGTGCTCGGCGTCGGCATCGCCGTGATGCACTATACCGGCATGGCGGCGTTCGAGGTCCAGGGCAGGATCGTCTGGAACGAGCTGCTCGTCGCTCTTTCGCTGGCGGCGGGCGTCACGCTTGCCGCGCTTTCGCTGCTCGTCGTGCTTCGCCGCCCGTCGACGCTTACGACGATCGCTGCCGCCGTCTTGCTCACACTGGCCATCTGCACACTGCATTTTATCGCCATGGCGGCGGTCTCGATCTATCCGGACTCCTCGATAGAGATCTCAAAATTCACCATCGCGCCGATGTCGCAAGCCTTTGCCGCTGCGGCGGCAAGCCTGGTCATTCTGGTGCTCTCGGCCGCGGCGCTCCGCATCGACCTGCGGTTCCGCCGGCATCAGGCGGAAGCGCAGCGCATGCACGGCCTGGCCAACGCGGCGGTCGAGGGGCTGATCGTTTGCGACGGCAGCCGCATCGTCAGCGCCAACGACAGCATCGCGGCGCTGAGCGGCATCGCGCCCGGCACGCTGAACGTGATGACGCTCGGCGACCTCTTCGGCGAACGCGTTGCCTCAGCCATCGCCGGCGGCAGCGGTCAGGCGCAGGAAGCCGAGCTGCGCAGCCAGGACGGCACCCGCATTCCGGTCGAGCTGATCGCCCGCAGCATCGACTATTGCGGTAAGCCTCACGACGTCGTCGCCGTCCGCGACATGCGCGAGCGCAAGAAGGCCGAGCAGGAGATCCTTCGCCTGGCGCATTTCGATCCGCTGACCGGGCTTGCCAATCGCCGCAGCTTCACCAGCCGGCTCGAGGCCGAGATCGCCACGGCGAGCGGCAAGGGCGGGCAGCTCGCGCTGATGCTTCTCGATCTCGACCGCTTCAAGGAAGTCAACGACCTCTTCGGTCATGCCGCCGGCGACGCCGTGCTGCAAAGGGTGGCGCAATGCGCGTCGAGCGTGCTCCGCCATGGGCAGATGCTCGCCCGTCTCGGCGGCGACGAATTCGCCATCATCGCGCCGAACCTTCCCGACCCGCAGGCCGCCGGCCGTATCGCCGAGGCGGTGCTTTCCAAGCTACGCCAGGAAAGCCAACTGTCGCCCGGCGGCGAGCTGGTGTCGGCAAGCATCGGCATTGCTCTTTACCCGCTGGATGCCGACGACCAGGCGGCGCTCGTCAGCCATGCCGACACCGCGCTCTACCGCGCCAAGGCCGAGGGCAAGGACACTTATCGCTATTTCGAGGCTTCGATGGGTGCCGAGACGCGCGACAGGCGCGCCATGGAGCACGATCTGCGCCAGGCGGTTGCGCGCGGCGAGTTCCGGCTGGTCTATCAGCCGCAAAAGGAGATCAGCAGCGGCAAGATGATCGGCTTCGAAGCCTTGATCCGCTGGCATCATCCGGAGCGCGGCAACATCCCGCCGTCGGTCTTCATCCCGGTCGCCGAAGACAGCGGCGCCATCGCCCAGATCGGCGAATGGGTGCTGGCGACGTCCTGCGAGGAAGCCGTGCGCTGGAAAACTCCGCTGACCATCGCCGTCAATGTCTCCGCGGTGCAACTCCACAACCCGAATTTCAGCCGCAAAGTGCACGAGATCCTGCTGCGTTCGGGACTTCCGGCCGGACGGCTGGAGCTTGAAGTGACCGAGACGGCCCTTATCAAGGATATGCCCCGGGCGCTGGCGACCCTGCGGCAGGTCAAGGCGCTTGGTATCCGCGTCGCGATGGACGATTTTGGAACCGGCTATTCATCGCTTTCCAATCTGCGCGCCTTTCCCTTCGACAAGATCAAGATCGACGGCTCGTTCATCAAGTCGGTCGACAGGAACGGCCAGGTCGCGGCCATCGTGCGCGCCGTGCTTGGGCTGGGGCGCGGCCTCGGCCTGCCGGTGCTGGCCGAAGGCGTCGAGACGCTGGACGAATTGCGCTTCCTCGATGCCGAGGACTGCGAGATCGGCCAGGGATACTATCTCGGCAGGCCAGGCCCGATCGAAACCTTCAGCGAACTGACCGGCGTGCCGGCGCCGGCGGCCATGGATGCTGTCGAGGCCCGCGGCGGCAGCATCCTCATGCTCGAGCCGGCCGCCGCGCTGCGCTCAGCTTGACGGACCGAGCGCGGCTTCCACCAATCGCTTGGCGTCGGGGCTCGACCATTCCGCCGGGCCGTTCATATGTGCGATCAGGCAGCCTTCGCCGTCGATCAGCATCGTCACCGGCAGGCCAAGCGCCAGCCCGCGCGTCTTGGCCTCGTTGAACAGGTCCATCGTCGCATCCCGGTAGTAGCCGAGCGTCTCGATGCCGATCTCCTTCAGGAACTTTTTCGGCTTGGCGTCGTCGCCGGTGTCGACATTGACCGCGACGACCTCGAAGGCGTTGCCGCCCTTTTCCTTCTGCAGCGCGTCGAGCGCCGGCATTTCGGCGCGGCAGGGCGCACACCATGTCGCCCACAGATTGAGCAGCACCGTCTTGCCGGCATGGTCGGCGATGGTCGTCGGCTTGCCATCGGGTCCGTTGAAGGCGAGGCTCTTGAGCGATTGCGGCGGATCCGCCGGCTGCAGCGCCGCGACCTGGCCGACCGCCTTTGCCGCAACCTGCTTGGCCCGTTCGGCCTTCGCCTTGCAGGCGACGTCGTCCTTGCCGCTGCCGGCGGCGGCAACCTGATCCGGCGCGTTGTTGCCAGAACCGCTCTCGCTGACATATACCGCGACCGCGCCGGCCAGCACGCCCGCCACAAGCGCGGCGAGGATGAGGCGCGGGGCCGGGAAGAACTTATTGCCGTCTGCCATTTTCTTAAAAACTGCTCCGGAGCACGGGTTATAGCGATGAGCGACAAGAAGGCCAGCAACCAGATGTGGGGCGGACGTTTTGCCTCGGGCCCGGCCGCGATCATGGAAGCGATCAACGCATCGATCGCCTTCGACCGCAAACTCTCCGCGCAGGACATCCGCGGCTCGATCGCCCACAGCAAGATGTTGGCTGAAACGGGCATTATTTCGGCCGCCGATCAAGAAAAAATCGCTCACGGCCTGAACACGATCCTGAAAGAGATCGAGGCCGGGAAGTTCGAATTCTCGACCAAGCTCGAAGACATCCACATGAATGTCGAGGCGCGTTTGGCCGATCTGATCGGGTCGGCCGCCGGCCGCCTGCATACCGCCCGCTCGCGCAACGATCAGGTGGCGGTCGATCTGAGACTCTGGGTCAAGGAGGAATGCCAGCGCGTCGCCCAGGCGCTGAAGGACCTCATCGCCGCCTTCCTCGAGCGCGCCGAGGACCACGCCGCGACGGTGATGCCCGGCTTCACCCATATGCAGGCCGCGCAGCCGGTGACCTTCGGCCACCATTGCATGGCCTATGTCGAGATGTTCGGCCGCGATCTCTCGCGTGTCCGCGACGCCATCGAGCGCATGGACGAAAGCCCGCTGGGTGCCGCGGCGCTGGCCGGCACGAGCTTTTCCATCGACCGCCATATGACCGCGAAGGCGCTCGGCTTCCGCGAGCCGATGCGCAATTCGTTGGACAGCGTGTCGGACCGCGACTTCGCGCTCGAATTCCTGTCGATCGCCGCGATCTGCGGCACGCATTTGTCGCGGCTCGCCGAGGAGATCATCATCTGGTCGACGCCGCAATTCGGGTTCATCCGGCTGTCGGATTCCTTCTCCACCGGCTCCTCGATCATGCCACAGAAGAAGAACCCCGACGCCGCGGAGCTGGTACGCGGCAAGACCGGCCGCATCAACGGCCATCTGGTCGGCCTGCTGACGGTCATGAAGGGCATGCCGCTGACCTACGGCAAGGACATGCAGGAGGACAAGGAATCGGTTTTCGACGCAGCCGAGACGCTCGACCTGATGCTGGCGGCGACCACCGGCATGGTGCGCGACATGACCGTGAACACGGCCGCCATGAAGAAGGCCGCCGGCGCCGGTCACGCCACCGCCACCGACCTCGCCGACTGGCTGGTGCGCAATCTCGGCCTGCCCTTCCGCGAGGCCCATCACGTCACCGGCCGCGCCGTGGCCCTTGCCGAGGAGAAGAAGGTCGGGCTGGAAAAGCTCTCGCTGGAGGACCTGCGCTCGATCCATCCCGGCATCACCGACGACATCTTCTCGGTGCTCGCCGTGCAGAATTCGGTGAAGAGCCGCGTAAGCTTCGGCGGCACCGCTCCGTCGGAAGTGAGGAAGCAAATCCGCTACTGGAAAAAGCGCTTGGCCAAGGCGTGAAAGGCTGATTGATGCAAACTGACAAGATTTTAGAACGCTACAGCCACCAGAAATCCAACCTGAGCCTGGCTCTTCTTTCCGACGAGGACGGTGGGGAGCCAACGATCCTCATACAAGGTTCAAAGCGAGCGCTGCACCTTCTCGCAGAACTTCTCCTTGCAGTCGCTGATGAGAAAGCCAACGACGGCTTCGGGATGGGACCAAGAAGCGCCGGAAGTTTCCATTTTTCCGCCACGTCCGAGTTTGGCGTTTATGTC
>NZ_RZSV01000240.1:0-7762 GCF_004023205.1 Mesorhizobium sp. M1A.F.Ca.IN.020.03.2.1
GGCGATCACCGCGAACCCCGACGGCCAGCCGAGATTAACGGCGACGAAGGCTCCCGCCACGCCGGCGAGCCCCATGACCGATCCCAGCGACAGATCGAGCCCACCGGAACCGATGACGAAGGTCGCGGCGATCGCCAGCACGCCGATCGTCGATGTCGCGAGCAGGATGTTGAGGAAATTGCTGAGCGACAGGAAGAAAGGCGACAAAAGCGCCATCGCCGCGCTCAGCAGCACAAGCACCAGCAGCGACTCCAGCCTGATGTGGAGCCTCTCGACGGATGCGCGCTGCACCCGAGCCCAAAACCCGGGCTGCGCCGTTTCGGAAGCCATGGTTTTCACCCTTCTGGGTAGGGGACTAGGGGAATAGGGAAGTGAGTCTAGGAAGTGCAAACCTTCCTCTTCCTACTCCCCTACGGACCTACTCCCCTAGTCCCTTCTCTTGCTACTTCACGTATTGCAGCATCGGCTCCTTGCCGGCGTCGAGCACGTCCTTGGTCAGCACCAGGGTGGGCACCGCGATGCTTTCCTCGACCTTCTCGCCGGCCAGCGCCTTCTTGACGTTCTCGACCGCCTGCTTGCCGACGAGATAGGGAAGCTGGGCGACGGAAGCGTTCAGGCGGCCTTCCTTGATCGACTTCACGGCGTCGACATTGCCGTCCACGCCGATGATCGTCACCTGCTCGCCTTTGCCGGCGGCGTAGACCGATTCCACGGCGCCCAACGCCATGCCGTCGTTGGCGCAGAAGATGGCAACCAGATCGGGATGCGCCGTCAGTGTGTCGGTGGCGATCGAGGCGGCCTTGCCGCGATCCCAATCGCCCGGCAGCGAGGCGACCACCTCGAGCCCCGGCGCCAGTTCCTTGAGCTTGTCGGCAAAGCCCTTGGCGCGCTTCTCGCCGGTGATGTTGCCTGAGAGACCCTCGATCACCAGCACCGGACCCTTGGCGTCCTTGCCAAGCTTGGAGACGAGATATTCGGCCCCTTGCGCACCCGCGGCGACGTTGTCGGAACCGATATGGAAGGTGACCTTGACGCCTTCCTTGTCGAGAACCGCCTGGTCAAGATTGTTGTCGAGATCGACGATCTTGATGCCGGCATCCTGCGCCGATTTCAGGCAGGGCAAGAGGTTGGTCGAGTTGATGGCGGCGGTGATCATCGCCACCGGCTTGCGCTCGAGCATCGTGTTGCAGAGGTTGAGCTGCGGCTCGGCCGCCTGGTCGCTTTCGGCCGCCTGCTGGAAGTATTTCACGCCGGCCTCCTTGGCGCCGTCGGCGACGCCCTGCGCCATCGCGCCCCAGAACGGATTGGCCAAGGTCTTCATCAGCACGCCATATTCGCCGTCCTCGGCCTTAGCAGCGCCGACCGCGGCAAACGTAAGCGCTACGCCCAACGCGAGAGTAAATCGATTTATCTTTGTGGAAAGCGATGTCATTCCATCCTCCGTTTGTTGTTTTGCGCCGGATGCCTCGGCCAGGGCCGGCACTCTTCTTCCGTTTTCGACAATGGGGGTTATTGTCGGTCTCCTCCCCCGGAATGCGGGACGCTGCCTGGCGAGCCAACGGATTCCCGCATGAACACCTTGCAAGGTTCGAGCCGCGCCCTCGGCGGACCGCGCTCGCCTCCGATCCTGCGAAACAAAACCTCCATTGCGTTGGCGGCGATCTCGCGCACCGGCTGCACCACCGCGGCGATCGCCGGCCACGTCACCTGCATCCATTCGGCGTCGTCGAAGCCGACCAGCGAGATGTCGTTTGGGCAATGCCAGCCGCGCCGCCGAAACTCCGAAAGCGCCACCAGCGTGCCCTTCAGGAAGAGCGAATAGACCGCCGTAGGCCTGTCGCCGCCGTCTTCCCGCTGGCTGAAATAATCGCGAAGCAGCGTCCGCAAGGGCCCGACATCGCTTTCGCAGAGTACGACGTCGACCCTGATGTCGGGCGCAAGCTCAAGTGCCGTCTTGCGAAACCCTTCGAGCCGGGCGCGCACGGTCGCCGCCTGCTGGCCGAGACCGACCACAAGAACATGGCGATGGCCCTGGCTGACCAGCGCGCGCGCCACCTCGGCGCTTGCCGCCGCGCTGTCGGCCGAAACCGTGTCGAAGGCGTCATCGGCAAGCACGCGGTCGATCAGCACCCCTGTCATGCCGTTCGCTTTCATGAAACCAGCCGCCGGTCCGTGCTCGTTTCGCACCGGCGCCAGTACGACGCCGGCAACGCGCCAGTCATGCATGCGGGCGAGGATCTCCTTCTCACGTTGCTCCGATTCCCGGCTGGAGGCGGCGACCAGCGTATAGCCGCGTTGCTCGGCGAGGCCTTCGAGCTCGCTCACCATCTGGCCGAAGAACTCGCTTTCGAACTCCGGCATGATGGCGCCGATGATGCGACGCTTGGCCCTGCGCATATCCGAGGCGAGCGGATCGACGCGGTAGCCCAGAAGCTCGACGGCATCGAGGACGCGCTGCGCGTTTTCCGGTTTTACCGTGGTGACGCCGGAAAGAACCTTGGAAACAGTGGCCGCCGACACGCCCGCCTGGCTTGCCACATCGTGGATCGACGCGCGCCGCTGCTGGGCCTGCTGTTGCGCCATTAATCTTCTCCCGGAGGCGAGTGGTCGCCCTCTCGTTAACATAATCGATAAATCGATTTTTCGCTGTTGTAAATCGTTTCATCGAGAGTAAAAACGCTGATATGATTGATGCGATCCAATCGCGCCGGGAGGAAAATCATGTCCAACAAAGCCTCGCCGCTGGTGATCAGCGCACCCGAACCGCGCACGCTCGACCTGATCTTCACGCCGCCGCAATTGGCGCTTTTCCGCAAAAAATATCGCATCGTCGAGACAACGCCGGAAGGTGTCTCGGAGTTGCCGACAGATGTGCTGGCCGAAGCCCGCTACATCGTCGGCCAGCCGCCGATCACCCCTCAGACGCTGGAGAGGTTGAAAGCGCTGCGCTGCATCTTCAACGTCGAGACCAATCTCATCAACAACATGCCCTATGAGACGCTGTTTGCCCGCGGCATTCACGTCGTCACCACCGGCCTGGTGTTCGCGGAGCCGGTGGCGGAACTCGGCCTTGCCATGGCGCTAAACCTGGCGCGCGGCATCGTCGATGCCGACCTCGCCTTCCGGCAAGGCGAGGAACTATGGGGCGGCGACGGCAACCAGACGGCGCGACTCCTCTCAGGTTCGGATGTCGGCATCATCGGCTTCGGCGATCTTGGCCGCGCTCTCAATCGGCTGCTGACCGGCTTCCGCACGCGCACCAGGGTCTTCGATCCCTGGCTACCGCCTTCCGTGCTGGTGGAACATGGCGTCGAGCCGGCCTCGCTCGACAAGGTGCTGTCGGAAAGCGATTTCGTTTTCGTCGTCGCCTCGGTGACCAGCGAGAACCAGGGTTTTCTCGGCGCCGACGCTTTCGCCAAGATGCGCCAGGGCGCCGCCTTCATCCTGCTCAGCCGCGCCGGCGTCGTCGATTTCCCGGCGCTGATGGGAGCGGTCAAAAGCGGCCATATCGTTGCGGCCAGCGACGTGTTTCCCGAGGAGCCGCTGGCCAAGAACCACCCGGTGCGCTCGCTTTCCGGCTTTCTGCGCTCGGCACACCGCGCCGGCGCGCTCGACGTTGCCTTCAAGCGCATGGGCGACATGGTGCTGGAGGACATGGACCTCCTCGATCGCGGTCTGCCGCCGATGCGCTCCAAGCGCGCCGAGCGAGAGACCGTTTCGCGGATGCGCTCCAAGCCGGTCGACAGGAACTGATCGCGCCTCGTCGCCTGGAACATTAGCGTTCCTGCTACTGATTGCCGCCCTGAGTGTAATGCAACCAAACTTAACGGCCGGACCACGGAGAGTTTCGGCCCTCTCAGGACCATTTTTCTTCAGAATTTTTTTCTGCATTTCACGGGAATAGAGGAACTTTGATCCGGACCTTCCGTTGATGACACGATCGTTTCTCGAACGATCCAGAGAAACAGGAGGTTTATGTCATGAACATCAAGATGATCTGCCTTGGCGCAATGACCCTTTCGATGGTCGCCGGCTCGGCTCTCGCCGCTGGCGAAACCGGCACGTCGGCGCTGGATGACCCAGCCAAGATGCAGCCCTTCTACACCGACTCCAGCATGAAAACGATGGTCAGCAAGGACGCCTTCGTGAAGGCGTGGAAGGCAATGTCGCCGGAGGACCAGACCGCGATGATGACGGCTTGTGAGGACGAGGCCAAGAACGCCAATGCAGCCAACAGCCATCCGGAGTTCTGCAGCAGCGTCAAGGAGAACGGCGGCAGCAAGTAACCAATCAGTGCAGCTACCGACAAAACGGCCCCGTTGTGGGGCCGTTTTTGCGATCCCAGACGAAGGACCGTGACGCACTTTTCCCGAGATTGATCAGGCAACCAGATCGCTGCGGTCCGCCGGTTCGAAGCCGTCATTGAAATTCGCCGCGAGCCAGGCGATCGCGCTGGCGACATCGGCGATGGCGAAACGCGCCGCGGTCTCGCCCTGCGGTCTCACGCGGATCGAGATCCCGCCCGCGGCATTGACGGTCTCAAAACCGTTTTCGTCGGACGTGTCGTCGCCGAGGAATACCGGACGCCGTCCGGTGAAAGGTTCAAGCTGCATGAAGCGCCGGATTGCGGCGCCCTTGGCCGCCTCCAGCGGCATCAGTTCGACACCGGCATTGCCGGCAATTACGCGGTAGCCTTTCGGCAGCCGGGCAAGTGCTGTCTCGACCAGTTCCGTCGCGCGGGCCAGCAATTGCGGCGCCGCCCGCGTGTGGATGGCGAGCACCGGCCCCTTGCGCTCGACATAGACGGCCTTGCTTGCCAGCTCCAGCTCGATTTCGTCGGCAAGTGCAGCCATATCCGCCGGCTCGTCGGCGGCCTCGATTTGCCCGTCCGGTGTCAGCCTGTGCTCCAGCCCGTAGAGGCCGGCGATTCGCAGCTTCAAAGGCTCGAACAGCCGGTCGACGGCCGCGATAGAGCGGCCGGTGATGAAAGCCAGCGCTCCATCCAGCCGGCGCTCGACCGCTTTCAGCAGCGAACGCAACTCCGCGCTGACCGCGACGCTATCTGGATGGGCGGCGTGCTCGAGCAAGGTGCCATCGATATCGAGGAAGAGCGCCCACCGGCCTTCGGGAAGCGGTGGTGTCAAATCTGCTTGGATGTTCATCGGAATCCGACTGCCTGTTTGCGTTCGAAGATAGAGACGACATTGTCGCCGTTGGTGTTTGCCGAGCGGTCGGACAAGGCCGTGACGCGGTCGAGCTCGCCGCGCTTCCTCAATCGCGCCGCGTCGAGCAGCATGCTGCCGGCCCAGCGATAGACATTGTTGTCGCGTACGATCTCGCGCATGCGGCGCATGCGCTCGCGCTGCTCGTCGGGCCCCATGACCAGCGCCTGCCGCATGGCTTCGCTCATCATCGCCGCGTCGTAAGGATTGACGATCAGCGCCTCGAGCAGTTCGCGCGAGGCGCCGGCAAACGTGCTGAGCAGGAGCACGCCCTCTTCGTCGTCGCGCGCGGCAACGAACTCCTTGGCCACGAGGTTCATGCCGTCATGCAGGCTGGTGACGAGGCAGATGTCGGCCGCGCGGTAGATCTTGTAGACGTCCTTCTGCGAGTGATGCTCGGCCACGAGCACGACCGGACGATAGCTGCCGTTGCCGTAGCGCTCGTTGAGTCCCTCGGCGAGCCGCTGGCATTCCTCATGCAGGTGCTTGTAGGCCGGCAATGTGCCCCGGCTCGGTGCGGCGACCTGCAGGAACACCGCCTTGCCGATCATTTCAGGGTAGCGGATGAACAGTTCCTCCAGCGCATGGAAGCGGTCGAGAATGCCCTTGGTGTAGTCGAGGCGCTCGACACCGACGCACAGCTTGGCGTCGGCTGGAATTCCAAACCGCTCGCGGATTTGCGCGCGGCATTCCTCGACCGGCGGCAGGCTCTTCAGGAGTTGCACAGGCCATTCGATAGAGATCGGGTAGGCGTGGACCAAAGTCGTCTGGCCGCCATAGGACACCGCGGCATCCGCCCGTTCGATCCGGCTCTCCATGAAACGGTCGACGCTCTCGGTGAAGTTGTTGGCATGGAACTGGGTGTGGAAGCCGATGATCGAGCTGCCCAGCAGCCCATCCAGAATGCGCTCGCGCCACGGACAGATGCTGAACACTTCCGAGTTCGGCCACGGGATGTGCCAGAAGGTGATGACGATGGCCTCGGGCAGCCGCTCGCGGATCATGCGCGGCAGCAGTGCGAAATGATAATCCTGGACCAGCACGATCGGCCTCTCGTTGCGGGCCTCGGCAACCACCGTTTCGGCGAATTTGCGATTGACGGCCTCGTAGGCCGCCCAGTCCGACTCGCGGAAGATCGGTCGGGTAAAGGCTATATGGCAGAGCGGCCAAAGCCCTTCATTGGCGAAGCCGAGATAATAGCCCTGATATTCCTCATCGGTCAGCCAGACCCGGCGCAGGGCATAAGATGGATTTTCGGGCGGCACCTGTACCCGGTCGTGGCGGTCGACGACCTGACGATCCGCGCTGCCGCCGCCATAGGCGATCCAGGTGCCGGCGCAGGCGCGCGTGATCGGCTCCAGTGCCGAGACCAGTCCGCTCGCCGGCACGACGAGCTCGACATCGCCGTTCTCGTCCTCATTGTGGATGTAGGGCTCGCGGTTGGAGACGACGATGACCTGTGCGTCCGGCAGATCCTCGGCAAGGATCTTGCGCAGCGTCTCCGGTGACCAGGTGACGAGGGCGGCGTCGACCGACTGCCCGTTCTTCTCGAATTCGCGCAACACCTTGCGTGCGGCTTCCGATGCGACGTCCTCGCCCGCACCGGGCGTGTTCACAGCCGTTGCATGCTGGTGACGGTGCCTGGTTATTGAGACGAAGATCGCGAGAGCGCTGAGTCCGAGACTAGCTAGGATAAGGACCCACAAGAGGTCGACGCCATACTGTGCCATTGATGCCAGGTTGCCTCCGGCTGTCCGCTATTTTGTTTTCGTTCTTGCCGGCTGCGGAGAGGTGTGCCGGTTCCGGTTTGCAAACGCATAGGGCGCTCGTCGGTTCCGACATTTTTCGACTGCCGGATGCATTTGCGGAACTCCGCTCTCGTAACGGTTTTCCGTCCGGAATTGCGCAATCGACCCGTCTAAGTCCGCACAATCAGCGGCACCAGGCCCTCATGCCGATCGGCGAGGAAGGCAACGACGCGGTCCCCGACACGCTGGAAGGTGAGGTCGATAGTCTTATTGCCGACGGACAGATGCCGGAGCGTGAGCGTGTCGATACCGATAGGCATCCGTGGGCGGGTGACGCGCAACTCGCCTTTCCAACCGTCGATTTCCAGACCGAGGCAGGCCTGCATCAGCATGAAGGTGGAGCCTGCCGACCAGGCCTGCGGCAGACAGGCGACAGGATAGGCGATCGGCGCCTCGCCTGGCGCCCGGGTGAAGCCGCAGAACAATTCCGGCAGCCGCATGTTGAAGTGCACGGCCGACTCGAACGTGCCGCTCATCAGCCGCACGACACTTTCGCGCTCTCCATAGCGCGAGAGGCCGACACCGCAGAGCGCCGTGTCGTGCGGCCAGATCGAGCCGTTATGGTAGGACATTGGGTTGAAGAAGATCGCGTCGTCCGCAAGCGTCCTCAGTCCCCAGCCGGAATGGAAGGAAGCCGACAGCAATTGATCGGCGACAATCTTGGCGCGCTCCGGCTGCGGCAGCCCGGCATAAAGCAGATGCCCCGCATTTGACGTTCGCACCTTGCAGGGC
>NZ_RZSV01000241.1:0-7761 GCF_004023205.1 Mesorhizobium sp. M1A.F.Ca.IN.020.03.2.1
CGGCAGCGTCCTCCGCCGCATCGACCAGCACGCCTGCAACGAGTTGGTCCGCGGGTATTCCCGCCGCAAGCATGGCATCGATGACCGCCTGCCGCTCCGCCGTACCGACGGAAGCGCCTTCGCCGGTGGTGCCGAACAGCGTTACGCTGCTGCAGCCAGCATCGAGACAGGCCCTAGCATGCTCGGTCATCAGCGGAACGGCGATCCGCCCGGCTGCATCAAAGGGCGTTGTGAGCGCAACCGACAGACCAAAGCGCGAACCCACCTGCAATTCTCCATTCATCAATCCGCGAGCAGGCGTAGCATACTGACATGTTAGTTGTAAACATAGCTCCGATGACGCTTGGCTGCGGCTGGAAACAATTCACAATGCCTGTAGAGCCAGTCCCGCCAGCGCGGATGCCGCGAGCGTCGGCAGCATGCCGGCCTTCAGCCCGAGCATGGCGACCATCGCCGCCGCCGACAGCAGCGCCGCGCGCCAGTCGAGCGAGGAAACGACCGGAACCTCGACGCCCCAGCCGACGCT
The DNA here is from genome assembly GCF_004023205.1 of Mesorhizobium sp. M1A.F.Ca.IN.020.03.2.1. NCBI lineage: Bacteria > Pseudomonadati > Pseudomonadota > Alphaproteobacteria > Hyphomicrobiales > Phyllobacteriaceae > Mesorhizobium > Mesorhizobium sp. M1A.F.Ca.IN.020.03.2.1. Next base: position 527 of record NZ_RZSV01000241.1, read on the forward strand.
CTCGACTTTGCCGAAGACGACATGCAGCGCGAACCACAGCGCAAGGTTCATCACCACGCCGACGACCGCTGCCGTTATCGCACCGAGCGCCGCCGACAACGCCTTGTTCTGCCGCAGCTGCTCGATGTAGGGCGCGCCGAGGAATATCCAGAAGAAGCAGGGCGCAAAGGTAGCCCAGAGCGTCAGCGCCGCCCCCAGCGACCCTGCAAGCAGAGGGCTGAGCGTACCCGCATGGCGATAGGCGGCGGCGAAGCCGACGAATTGCAGCACCAGGATCAGCGGTCCGGGCGTCGTCTCGGCAAGTCCGAGCCCGTCGACCATTTCTCCGGGCGAAAGCCAGCCGAACGAGGTCACCGCGGCTTGCGCGACATAGGCAAGAACCGCATAGGCGCCGCCAAAGGTGACGACCGCCATCAGGCTGAAGAAGCCGCCGATCTGCGCCCATACGCTCCCCGGCCCTGCCAGCACGGCGATCAGCGCCACCGGTCCGAGCCAGATCGGCAGCCAGATGGCGATGGTCCGGGCTGCGTGCCATTTGGTCGGCACGGTGTGGCCGAGCTCGCCGCGCTCGAACATCAGGTCGACCACGCCGCCTCTGTCGGCGGCGGCGTTGCCCTTGCCATGCGCCGAACCCGAAAACAGCCCGGGTGCAAAGTGATTGCCGACCCAGCCAATGAGTCCCGCCGCAAGCACGATCAGTGGAAACGGCAGCTTGAGGACATAGATGGCAAGAAAGGCCGCCACCGCGATGGCCACCATGACCCGGTTCTTCAGCGCCCTCTTGCCGATGCGGATCACCGCTTCGACGACGACCGCCAGCACCGCCGCCTTGATGCCGAAGAACAGCGCCTCGATGACCGGCGCGTCGTTGTAGAGCATGTAGAAACTGCTCAGGGCAAGCATGACCAGTGCGCCCGGGAGCACGAACAATGTCCCGGCGACAAGGCCGCCGGCCGTCCGGTGCAGCAGCCAGCCGATATAGACGGCAAGCTGCTGCGCCTCGGGACCCGGAAGAAGCATGCAGTAGTTGAGAGCATGCAGGAACCGCTCCTCGCCGATCCAGCGGCGCTCCTCGACCAATTCCTTGTGCATCAGGGCGATCTGCCCGGCCGGCCCGCCGAAAGAGAGCAGGCCGATCTTGGCCCATAGCCCCGTCGCTTCACTGAAGGTCGGCACAGCCGGGACATCGGCCGGCTGCGCGACGCTGTCCTTGGCAAGCACGGTCATTGTTGCTTACCCCCGGCCGGCCAGTTATGCGTCTCGTCCGTGGCGTCACGGCACCAGCGGAAGAAAGCGTCATAGAGCAGCATGCCGGCTTCGAGCTGTTCCAAGTCGTCGCGGAACATGCGCGACAGGCCGAGCGACGCGGCGAGGAACCCGGCAGCCTGCGGCACCAGGTCGAGACGCGCTGTATCCGCGCCGCGCACGATCAGCGCCAGACGATCGAGCGCCTCGGTGCGCAGGCCAAACTCCTCAATCATCGTGTCGAAGGTGCAGTGATCGCCGCGATGGCTCCAGAACACGCCTTCGATGTCGAAGGGCACCGCGGCGAAGCGATCCGCCACCAGGGGCACCTCGGCCGGGTCGACGAACAGGAACACGGCGCCAGGATCGACAAATCGTCGGATCAGCCAGGGGCAGGCGATGCGATCGACCTTCGGCCGGGAACGCGTGACCCATACGGTGCGACCCTTCCCGTCGCGGGGCGGAATGGCGTCGGCCGCGACCAACGGCGCCTTGGCGGCGGCCCAGGCCGCGAAACCGCCTTCCAACGATTCCGCCGGAATGCCCTCGTGGCGCAGCCACGCGGCAACGCCTTGCGAGAGCTTCTCTCCGCGCTGGCAGATGACCACGACCCTGGATCCGGAGAAGTCGGCCGCCCAGGTCGAGACGGTTCTGAAGTCGCGCCGGTAAGAAGCCGGCAGCAGCCGCGGATCGGCTTGAAAGTCGTCGTCGATGCGTACGTCGACGAGACGAGGTGCATCCGGCAGGCCGACCAGTCGGGCAAGCTGCGGCACTGTGATCTGAGTTGTTGACGGCATGGCGTCCACCTCCTGAACGAAGAGAGTTTGGACGCGATCGTTGGGCTGACGCCTCACGGGGTCGTCGCGGGGAACCCCTTAGCCAGGATGCTGGAACGCTCCCCTGCGATTGTCAAGAATTCTTGTCGAGGGAGGCGCGGCCCCGCACCTTCTTTGGAGGCTGCACTTACTGCGCCGTCCAACCGCCATCCATCGGCAGGGTCGTGCCGGTCATCTGCTTGGCCGCATCCGAGCACAGGAACAGCGCCAGCGCCGCCAGTTCCTCAACGGTGACGAACTCCTTGGTCGGCTGCGCGGCAAGCAGCACATCGTGCTTGACCTGTTCCTCGGTCATGCCGCGCGCCTTCATCGTGTCGGGGATCTGCTTCTCGACCAGCGGCGTCCAGACATAACCGGGCGCGATCGCATTGACGGTGATGCCATCCTGCGCGACTTCCAGCGCCACCGTCTTGGTCAGGCCGGCAATGCCGTGCTTGGCCGAGACATAGGCCGACTTGAACGGCGAGGCGACCAGCGCATGGGCCGAGGCCGTGTTGATGATGCGGCCCCATTTGCGGCTCTTCATGCCCGGCAGCACCGCCTTGATGGCATAGAAGGCGGCAAGCAGGTTGATGCGGATGATTGCTTCCCACTTGTCGTCGGGGAACTCGTCGATCGGCGCGACATGCTGGATGCCGGCATTGTTGACCAGGATGTCGAGGCTGCCGAACGCCTCTTCGGCCTCGCGGATCATGGCGGTGACCGCCCCGCCGTCCATCATGTTGGCGCCGGAATAGCGGCACTTGACGCCGAAATCCCTCTCGATGCCGGCGCGCTCCTTTTCGATCGCCGCGGCATCGCCCAGGCCGTTGATGGTGATGTTGGCGCCCTCGGCGGCAAAGGCGCGGGCGATTGCAAGGCCGATGCCGCTGGTCGAGCCAGTGACGAGCGCATTCTTTGAGGACAGGGAACCCATGGCAGATCTCGCACGTGGAGGGAGGGACTGTTGAAGCACATAGTTTGTGCGTCGCAACATAACAATGCCATGCCCGTATTTCGGTGCGATTACAATGTTGTGATGCAGTTCGAGCGACAGGAAGCTGGCGGTTCTAGGGCGGTCTTTGCAGCCGCTGATGTGAGGCCTGCAACCTATCCGGCTATCTTGAGCAGCGAGGAAACCAGGAGCCTGTGCTCCTGCTGCGACAGCACGTCTGAATCGAAAAGATTCATGCTGCGCAGCCCCTCGATGGCGAGGAAACAAACCAGCAGCGAGCCGAGGTCGTCCGTTTCCCCCTTCAGCCGTTCGAACAGCTGCCGCTTGAAGGCTTTGATCGGCGTCAGGAATTCCGGATCCTCGGCGATCGCGGAGAACATCCAGGAGGCCGAAGGTTTCGGCTTCTCGCAATCATCGGCCGAGAGCCGTATGTAGGCCGCGAGCGCGCTTTCATCGCTTGCCTCGGCCGTGCGTTCTTCGAGCGCCTGCTCGAAAGCATTGAGGTAATTCTCGACCAGCCCCTGCATCAGCTTGGCCTTGGTCGGGAAATTGTAGAGCAGACCGCCCTTCGACACGCCGGCCCGATTCGCGATGGCGTCGAGCGACAGGCTTCCCGGGCCCGCCTCGCGCGCCACGTCGGCTGCCGCTGCAAGTATCCTGTCGCGCGAGTTTGCCCTGCGAGCTTTCATCACGCCTTCCCTTACATTAGGCCTTGTGGAATTGACAAGACCGTCCAGACGGTACAGTAAGGCGCCCGCAATTTGAAATCGGGATTTATCGTAGATATGTGTCCCGGCAATTGACGTTGCCGGCTCGAGGGGAACTATCCGTGAAGCGCTTCTTCATCATCACCGGAATTCTGCTGCTGCTCGCCGTGGTGTGCGCCGGCATCGTCGGCTTCAACCTGTTTCGCGACAATGCGATCAAGCAGTTTTTCGCCACCATGAAACCGCCGGCGGCGACAGTGTCGACCATCGTGGCGAAGCCTTCGAACTGGACGCCCGGCGTCGAGGCGATCGGCACCGTCAACGCCGTGCGCGGCGTCGACCTGACCGTCGAGACGGCCGGGATCGTCAAGGACATCCTCTTCCACGCCAACCAGAAGGTCGCGGCCGACGCTGTGCTTCTGCAGCTCGACGATGCCGTCGAGAAGGCCGATCTGGTGGCGCAGAAGGCTCAGGCAGCATCCGACCAGGCGGCGCTGACCCGCGCGCTGGAATTGCAGCGGCGTGGCGTCGGCACCGACGCTACGCTTGATGCCGCGCGCGCGGCGGCGACCGCATCGGCCGCGCAAGTGAACAAGCTGCAAGCCGTGCTCGACCAAAAGCAACTCGCAGCTCCCTTCACCGGGACGGTCGGCATTCCAAAGATCGACATTGGCCAGTATCTGGCGCCCGGCAACTCAGTCGTCACGATCCAGGATCTGGACACGATGCGGGTCGACTTCACCGTGCCCGAACAGCAGCTGCCGCTGCTGAAGATCGGCCAGACGGTGCGGATCGGCAGCAATGCTGCCGACATGTCCTTTGCCGGCTCGATCCGCGGCATCGATCCCAAGATCGACCCGGCAAGCCGGCTGGTGTCGATCCGCGGCGAGGTCGCCAACCCGGAGGGCAAGCTGACCCCGGGCCAGTTCGTGCAGATCCGCGTCGAGTTGCCGGAGGAAAGCAACGTCATCTCGGTGCCGCAGACGGCGGTGACCTCGAGCCTCTACGGCGACTATGTCTTCGTGGTGGTGCCGCCCAAGCCCGCTGAGGCCGGCGCTGCCGCGCCAGCAAAACCGGAAGACCAGAAGGCCGGGGCGGAGAAGCCTGCCGGCGATGCAGCCAAGCCGCAAGCCGATGCCTCGAAGCCGGCCTCCGATACGGCAAACGCCGCCGACAGCGCCGCGAAGCCGCCTGAGAACGCTCAAAAGCCGGCCGAAACCGGGCAGCAACCGGCGCTCGTTCTATCGCAGGTCTTCGTCAAGCTCGGCCGCCGCAACAACGGCATGGTCGAGATCGTCGAAGGCCTGAAGGCCGGCGACCAGGTCGTGACCGCCGGTCAGAACCGGCTCTTCAACGGCATGTCCGTTGCGGTCGACAACACCGTTGATCCCAGCAAATCGGCAAACAAGCAGGTTCAGCAATGAGCTTTTCCGATATCTTCATTCGCCGCCCCGTCCTCTCGACGGTGCTGGCCTGCATGATCCTGCTCCTGGGTTTCCAGGCCATCTTCAACCTGTCGATCCGCCAGTATCCGAAGGTTGACGAGACGGCGATCACCATCACCACGGCCTATCCCGGAGCCAGCGCCGACCTGATTCAGGGCTTCATCTCTGCGCCGATCGCGCGCGCCGTCGCCTCGACGGAAAACATCGACTACGTCACCTCGTCGAGCCGCCCGTCTTCGAGCACGGTGACCGTGCAGATGAAGCTCGGCTCCAACCCCGATGTTGCGTTGACCGAGGTGCTGTCCAAGGTTCAAGGCGTGCGCGGCACCTTGCCGGATGCCGCCAAGGATCCGGTGATCGTCAAGGGCACCGGCCAGCAGTTCGCGATGATGTATATCTCGATGCAGAATCCGAACATGACCAAGGAGCAGTTGACCGAGTACATCGAGCGCGTCGTGCGGCCGCGCATCTCGACCGTGGAAGGCGTCGCCGACGTCCAGATCTTCGGCGCCGAGGAATATTCGATGCGGGTCTGGATCGACCCGGTCAGGCTCGCCGCCCGCGGCGCCACGGCCGCCGACGTGCTGACTGCGATCAACAATTCCAATTTCCTGTCCGCGCCCGGCAACACACAGAACGAGTATGTGGTTTCCTCGATCGCGGTTCTCTCGACCCTGCAGACGCCGGAAGCCTTCGCGCAGCTCCCCATCCGCTCGACCGACGGCCAGGTGGTGCGGCTGCGCGATGTGGCGCGGGTCGAGCTTGGCGCCGCCAGCACCGACACGAGGGTGAGCTTCAACGGCAAGCCGGGCACCTTCCTGGCCATCTTCCCGACGCCTGCCGCCAATCCGCTGACGACTGCCGAGGCGATCCACAAGATCGTGCCGGTGATCCAGGATACGTTGCCGAAGGGCATGACGATCGAGATCGTCTACGATTCCACCGAGCAGATCAGCGCCTCGATCGAGGAGGTGTTCAAGACCATCGGTGAGGCTGTCGCCATCGTCATTCTCGTCATCCTGCTCTTCCTCGGATCCTTCCGCTCGGTGATGATGCCGATCGTGACCATCCCTCTGTCGCTGATCGGCGTCTGTTTCATTCTGTTTGCGGTAGGCTATTCGATCAACCTTCTGTCGCTGCTTGCCATGGTGCTGGCGATCGGCCTTGTCGTCGACGACGCCATTGTCGTGGTGGAGAACATCCACCGCCATATGGAGGAAGACGGCATGTCGCCGATGCAGGCGGCTTTCAACGGCATGCGCGAGATCTTCTCGGCAATCGTCGCCATGACCATTACGCTGGCCGCCGTGTTTGCGCCGCTTGCCTTCACCGGCGGTCTGACCGGCGCGCTGTTCCGCGAGTTCGCGGTCACGTTGGCCGGCTCCGTGGTGCTGTCCGGCCTGATTGCGGTGACCATCACGCCGATGATGTCGGCTCGCCTCTTGAAGGCCGGCGCGCACGGCCGCTTCCAGCGCATCGTCGACGGCACCTTCAGCCGTGTCGAGCGCCTCTACGAGCGGGCCGTGACCGCTTCGCTCAGAAACAGGCCGGTTACCTTTATCATCGTCGTCGCGCTGGTCGCGCTCACCGGCTTCATGTTCACCAAGACCTCGACCGAACTGGCGCCGGAGGAAGACCAGGGCTTCCTGCTTTCCATCGTAACCGCCCCGCGCTACGCGACCTCGGACTACACCGAGACCTACGTCAACCAGATCCTCGGTCTTGTTAAGGACATTCCGGAAACGCGGGCGCAGTTCTCGGCGGTCGCCTTCGGCGGCGCCACCAACGGCGCCTTTGTCGGCTTTGCCTTCAAGGACTGGGCCGAACGCCAGCGCAGCTCGAAGGAGATCCAGGCCGACATCACCGGTCGCTTGGCCAAGGTCGCTGGCGTCGAGGCTTTCGTCTTCGCGCCGCCGACGCTGCCCGGCTCGGGCGGCGGCCTGCCGATCTCGATGGTGGTTCGCTCGACCGGCGATCCCTCGGAAGTCTTCGACCAGGCCGAGAAGATCAAGAACAAGGCGCAGGCTTCCGGCCGCTTCATCGTCGTGCAGAACTCGATGTCCTATGA
>NZ_RZSV01000242.1:0-7692 GCF_004023205.1 Mesorhizobium sp. M1A.F.Ca.IN.020.03.2.1
GTGTTGACCGAGAGAGTGTAATAGGCGCCGCCGTTCTGGTTCTTCTTCTTCCAGATGCCGCCGATTTCGATGCGGCGGCCGCGCGGCGTCTTGCCAAAGAGCCGGAAGACCGGGGCTTTCGGGTTGTTGCTTGCAATCGCTTCGCCGGTCACATCGAGATCGTAGGACAGCGAGGCGATGTTGCCCGTTACCTTGTCGCCGTCGATCTTGATGAAGTTCACGAGGTCTGCCATCGGATTTACTCCTCTTTTGGGTTGGCGATGCGGAAACATCGGAACGAACAAAGGGCTTTGCGTCACCCGACAGGGCCGAAACATCGTGAAGGACGCCGGAGACGGCGAATTTGGCTCGCGAGGAAGCGCCAAAGGCGCGGGGAAATTCGTCGGTGCAGGCGTTGGCGCATGGCCGTTCGGTCCCAGATTCCGCTCATCAGGCAATCCGAAAAGCGGAGTATTTCCTGTGTTGTTGTCAGAGCGATGAACAACAAGGATCGATCGCCGTAACGATATAACATCTTTCGTCATATACTCCTGATTGTATCTGAACAAGCCTTGCGACAAGCCTTGAAAATATGGGCGTCTGCCTTTGGCAGCCGCTCTACTCGCCGGTCTCGGTCGGACCAGCTCACTGAACCAGCCAGGTCGATCGCCGGCCGACACAAGGACATTCACCGTCTCGCAAGCGAGCCAGCGAATTGCCTGCTCTGGCAAGGCGCTCAACCCCGCCTGTTTCGGCCCATCCGGGTAACGATCGGACTGACGCGAAAGATGGGCGGAAGGGCCGCAAAGCCTGTTGGCAGCGGCGCGAGCCGTACCGCCGGTCCCGATCCACCCCTTCACAGCCTCGAAGACGAACGGCAGTTTCACCGAAAATGCCGGCGATAGACCGTAAGATGTCCCGATCCTGCCGCCGAAGACCGGTTGCAGCCGGTGGCTGGAAGTAGTTAGAGGTCCATGCCTCTCCTGAGATCAGCGTTATTCATTGCGGCGTAGACTACAGCCCTCCTAGGGGCCAGGAACCTTGACCGCCAAGAATTTTCCCCACACCTGCGGCGCTTCCTCGCAAATCAAAATTCTTGGCCGTCAAGGTGCTCCGCTCACGCTACGCCCCTGCGGGTGCAAGCCCCTGTCCGGTCTGCCGCGTAACTCCGCAATAACGCAGGTCACAGGAGCGACCATCATGAATCCAGTTATCAGCTACTTCCAAGCCACCGGCCGCAACCTCCGCACTTTCCTTGGGAAGATCGTCAGTCACTTCTTCCGGCGCGGTAGCGTCGCCCTAAAGATTGCGGTGAAACTGCCGTCGTCTTCGAGGCAGACCTGACGGTCAAGACCGAATGGAATCGGGGCCAGGACCGCTAACGGGTCCATCGCCAAGGCCGCTCAGGCGGCCTTGGCTCTTTCACGCGGCCTTCGGCCGCCGATGAAGCGAGCCGCAAAACGGCTCGCACCTTTTTCCCATCGAGGGGGAGAGATTGGCCGCCGGTCTCTCCCCCGCAACAGGCAAAACCGGTCTCCCCGTCCTTCCGCGCTCGAGCCCGCCGGCGACGCCGGCGAGCCCTCCCTTGTGCAGGACCAAGTGCGCGAAGATCCGCGTGCGCGGATCTTCGCGCACCTGTCCCTTCGGGCGGGTGATCCCCCTCCGGTTTTGCCTGTTGCCCCCCTCTCTCCGGTCGGATCGCCGACTGCTCGGGAGCAGGAGCGGGGCTCCTGCCCCTCTCGGGGACAGGAAGACCGCGTTCCGCGGGAAACAGGAGAGCAGCACTATGGGAAAGAACGCCAGAACCGTCACGACCGAAACGCCGCGCGCAGACGTTTACGAGCGCATCACACAGCGCATTGTTGAACAGCTTGAGCAAGGAACCCGTCCGTGGATGCAGCCTTGGGGCGCTTGCGGAACGCCAGTGCGGCCGCTGCGGTATAACGGTGTGCCCTATCGCGGGATCAATACCGTTCTGTTGTGGATGGGGGCGAGCGAGCGCGGCTACCTGTCGCCCTACTGGATGACCTATAAGCAAGCGCAGGAGCTTGGCGGACAGGTCCGCAAGGGCGAGAAATCCGCTCTTGTCGTCTATGCGAACGCTATCGAGCGCACCGAGACTAACGAGGACGGCGAGGAGATCGAAAAGCGCATTCCCTTCATGAAGGGATACAGCGTCTTTTGCGCCGATCAGATCGACGGCTTGCCGGAGCATTTTTACGTCAAGGCGAGCGCACCGGAAGGTTCGGAACGAAAGGAACGCATTCCCCATGTCGATGCCTTCTTTGCAAACCTTGGCGCGGACATCCGCGAAGGTGGAAATTCGGCCTTCTATCGGATCGATGCCGATTTCATCGGTATACCCGCCTTCGACGCTTTCGTGTCCGCCGAGGCGCACGCGACCACTCTCGGGCATGAATGCCTCCACTGGACGCGGCACCCGTCGCGGCTCAACCGCGATTTTGGCCGCAAGGTTTGGGGCGATGAAGGATATTCGAGGGAAGAGCTTTGTGCGGAGCTCGGGAGCGTTTTTTTGGCCGCCGATCTTGGCCTTGCCATCGAGCCGCGCGACGATCATGCCGCCTATATTGCAAATTGGTTGACCGTCTTAAACGGCGATAAGCGCGCCATTTTTCAGGCGGCATCTCATGCCGAGCGCGCCGTTGCCTTCCTGCACAGTCTTCAGCCGAACGCGGCTGAAGGTGGCGAGGAAGCCGAGCAGATCGAGGAACACCGCGCCGCTTGAGCGGCGCGGCCCTTTCCGCCAAGGAGGACCGAAACTAATGGAACCCAAGCGCCTGACGACCGACCAGCACGCCGCACTGACCGCCTTCGCGTTGAAGCACGGGGATGATTGGAAGCAGCAGCTAAATCGCGCATGGATCGACGGAGCGGCAGGGGCGCTCCTGCAGCCGCTCTACGTATCGCGCGGCCTGTCATGGCTCGACGGCTACAGTCTGGCCGACTGGCCGCGCTCGATGTTCGATCCACTCGACGCCGATCCACTCGACGCCGATCCGCTCCACGCCGAGCCCGATCCGATGAAGGCCGCGCGCACCTGCCGGAAACTTATCCGCGCCCATCTGCACGGATACCCAAGTCGATTGGGAAGACGTGCAGGACGCCATTGCCGATGCGCTCGACGCCTTCGGCCTCGATCCCGAATACGTTGAACGGGAGGAGTCATCCATTTAGATCGGCGAGATACGAAGGCTTCACTTTGCTTGGCACACCAGTCGCCACGTGAACACGTGACCTGGGCTAACGGACACGAATGAACCTGAAATGTTATCGATACCCTTGTTGTCGATGAGTCCGTCGGTGTTCAAAGCAAATCATTTGGACGCCGAAGGGACCCTCGCCTCCCCTCGCCTCTTCAAACCGACACCAGCAAGTTCGAATCCGGCGCTGCGGATAGCGCGTGCTGGTTTGGCGGCTCGCAAAGCTCGTTACGATCAGGCGGACGCGGCAGCCGTTGCCTGAACCCTCCCGTCCGAGCGTTGCTCGGACGGTTCGCCACCGCGCCTGGTGCGCAACTAGGGCAAGCCACGTGACGGCGATAGTGACGATTTGTTTCGGGCTGAAAACAGTGCCCCTGATCATCGCCGCCGAATCAAATGCAATCCGCGATTTGTTTTCAACCGTCCGTCTACCATGCGGGAAGACGTGCTCGGCCGGAGAGGCAATTTTTGCCCGATCAGCCCAAAGTGTGAAAACGGCTAAGTCGCTGAACACCACAGGAGGCGGTCGGCGGCGAGGTAGACTCATTTACGCCCTCAAACGCTGCAACCGGAGCAACACTCAACAGGCGGAATGTTCGGCAAGCCCAGTTCCCTCGGGACACTGCGGTCCATTAAGGAAGCCCATCCCTCGTAGATCGACGCCGAGCACTCTTCGACAAGGGCGAGGACCAGGTTGCGGCACCTTCCCTGTAAGCGGTCGTTGTCTCACTGTCTGTGAACAATTGGGGTCACAAGCTGCGATCCCCACCGGGCCCGATTGACTCTGCAATCGGGGTTTCGTTGTATGCTGGCATCATGAAAGATCGCTCGTTTCACGCGATGGTCGTCATTGAACCTCGCATCGGCCGCTACCGCTATGTGCGCTCGGCAGCCGATGCCGGGAAAGTGCTGCTCCGCGAATGGCCTGGCCACCGTGGAGCCAACCACCAAAAGGCACTTGAGGCAGTTCTGGAAGTCCTCAAAGGCAATGCGCAACCTTCCGTTGCGAGGGATCCCTTCATCGCGGCCGCTGAAGAATCCGGCATCCTGGTCGATGCACAACCACCCCACTACCCCCGTTTCGATCACGCTGGATCACGCTCGATCCCACTGAAACATCAATGATTTCGCCATTTTTGCAGATCGCGTACAGGGGTAGAAAACGGCTTTCCGCTCCCAGCAAACGACCCCCGTTTCTCCTCGACCGATCCCAGTTGTCGGACTGCACTTAAACGTGAGAATGCGGCGGTTTGTGCAGGTTATTGCGCTTAATTGTGAGACCCTTGTCCGTATGAATCTCAATATTGCTGCAAAAACGGAAACGTTGCCGCAGCTTGATTTAGCACTCCACAGGAAGGCGATCGCGTTGAAGTAGCTCAATTTTTCTGAGCAGACTGATCGGGGGTCCATTGGGTCCCCGTACCCTGAAGCATCGAAACAACAATCGACGTTGTCCGAATTTATTCTCAAATTACCTGCAGAAAGCCCTGCTGGACTCTCAAATTAAGTACACATTCTCAAATTAAGTACAAAGCTAACTAATTGAAATCGATGAGTCGGGAGTCTCGTAATTAACAGCAGTGCGACACCCGGTTTTGGCAATCCGCTGGCGGGCGTGAACAAGGTGACTTCCCTGGCCGAGACGCTGGCGAACAATCCAAATATCGCTCAGCGTAACATGCAGATGATCCGGGGTGCGGTGCCGCAGCTGGTTAGTCGTGCGGCCTACACGCAAGGCGATGAAGCGCAACTGATGGATCTCGTCGTGCATTTCCAGAACATCCCGAAAGGCAGTTCATATACTGTCAATTCAGGCACGCCGCTGGATGGCGAAACCCTGCATATGGACGGATCGGACACGAAGACAAACAATTTCAAGATCGGCTGGACCGACCGGAACGTACCGGCGCAATGGTCCACCATGTTCGACTACACGCTGTTCTTCGGCAATGACTGGTCGGGCATTCCAGTCGGGCACAAGCCGACCGTCAGCATTCGCGGCGAGATACTGATGGAAAGCGGACATCGGCTTTACAACCATCCAGCGGCGCGGGTAGCGGATCCCGACTTGCACACGGGGCAGCCTCGGCTCGACAAGCTGGGCAATGTCTACAAGGTGATGACCGCTGGGACAGTCTCGACCATGTGCCCGGACATAGGTCCGTGACCTGCGCGGCATTTGGATCCTTGCCGCGAGAGCGGACGGTTCCTCTGCTGCCCTTAGGCAAATGGTGATAATCCTGTGTTTGTAGTTGGAGGCCGGGCAGCGCCCGGCATCCGGCCCGATCCTTCGCAGAGGCTTTCATGACCGAACCCACCGCGCCAAGCTCTGCACTGACCCGCCGCAGTTTTTTCCAGACTGCCGCCGGCATGATTGCGCTTAGCATAACGGGCCTGCCGCGCCTGGCCCACGCCGCCACGCCCGCCAACGTGCTGGCACAGATCGGCACCAACGCTTCGCCCATACCCGGCATCGCTGCCGAACGCATAGACGGCCGGGCCAAGGTGACCGGGCAAAAGGTCTTCGCCCGCGATTTCAACGCCCGCGACATGCCGGGCTGGCCCGCGCGGCAGTGGTATGCGCTGTACCTCTATGCCCTGACGACGGACCACGCTTTTCTTGGGGTCAATCTCACGGGCCTTCCAGACACCGCACAGCCGAAGCGGCTGATCCTGGGCGATAGCCTATCAGGTCGCTTCATCGCGCCACGGGTGCGGGGGCGGCGCGACCTTCATGTGGATGAGCACTTGCATGGACTTGTGGCAAGCGGAGACAGCAGCAGCTTCGACCGCCCGGCCGATATCGAGTTCGATCTGATCGTGAAGCCGGGCAATGTGCCGGACTTCCTGGGCCAGGCAGTGGCGCTGCTGCTGTTCGATAGCGCCGCCGGTTTCCGCGCGGCGCGCAACGCGCTGCAGTTCCGCGACGCAGAGTTCCAGATCTATGCCATCGATGCCGGTCATTCGAAGGGCATGGGAAGTGTTTTCCCGCCCGAAACCACCTACGTGAAGTATACGCTCGACAACGAGAATTTCAGCTATGCGACCGCAGATCCGGCCACTTACATGGCGCAGGTCCCTGGCTATCGCGAGCGGATCGCCGCGGCGCTGGCTGCCGACCCAAGCCATTTGTCTCAACCTGTGGCCTTTGACAAGCAGGCCATGGACCCGATGTTCATGGAGCCTGAAACCGGCATTGCCTGGTATGAGGCGGGAGCAAGGGCGCTGCATCTCGTGTTGGGCACCCAATCGCCCGATGGCGACATCGCCGATATCGCAGGAATATATGGCGCAACCGACGCGCCGGTGAAGGTGACGGACATCCATCTGATCAGTTGCTATCCGGGAGGTGGTTTCGGCGGGCGCGACAGTTCGCCATTCTCGTTAATGCTCGCGCTGGCCGCGCCCTTTGCCGATGGCAACCCGGTGCGGCTGGAGTTCGATCGCTTTGAACAGTTCCGCACCGGACTGAAGCGGCAAGCCGTGCGGATCGAAGGGCAGCTTTCGGTCGGGGCCGGCATGAAGATGCTAGCGGCCCAGATGGCGCTGCGCTTCGATGGCGGCGGCCGCAAGAACCTCAACCCCTATGTGGCGAGCCTTGCCGCCCTCTGTGCCGGTGGGGCCTATCAGCTTCCGATGGCCGATATATTCGCGAATGCCACTCACACCCAGAATGTGAGCGGTGGATCGCAACGGGGTTTTGGTGGGCCGGAGGCTTATTTCGCAATTGAAACGGCGCTCGATGATTTGGCCGCGCAAAAGGGGTGGGATCCCCTTGCTCTGCGCCGCGCCAATCTGGTTGCCGATGACGGCACCACCGTTGCCGGCGGGCCTATCGCGCAGGAACTGCGTTTGCCCGAGATCCTAGACATTGCCGAAGCACATCCGCTCTGGCGCGACAGAGCGACGATCAAGGCCGATTTCGCCTCGCGGGGGGAGACCTATGGCACGGGGCTCGCGCTCTCGTTGCAAGCCTATGGCACGTCAGGCGACGGCATGGTCGCGGCGGTGCATCTCGATGCGAATGGAAAGATTCGTGTGGAATCCGATGCCGTGGACATGGGCAACGGTTCGGCCACGACGCTCGGCGTGGTGATTGGCCCGATCCTAGGCGCCAATGCGGCGCGGGTGGATATGGCCTGTTACACGCTCTGGGGGCAGACAGGCCTGACGACCAAGGATACAACCGGCGCGCGATGGGCCAACCCCGACTGGACGCAGAAATCGGTCGGCTCATCCTCGGCTTGCCTGACCGGACTGCATCAGGTCCATGTTGTCCAGCAAACCGCCCGCGCGCTGTTCGAGGGCAGCGTGATGGCTGCGGCGCGCAAGCTCTGGCAGCGACCCGACATCGATGCCACGCAGACACGTTGGCAAGATGGCGCGCTTCTTGCCACGGATGGCGCTCTGCCCCCGCTGTCGCTGGCGGATCTGGGCCAGACCATCCATCGGCAGGGTTTACCGAGCGGGGCGCTGGGTCATGCCTATTTTC
>NZ_RZSV01000243.1:0-7641 GCF_004023205.1 Mesorhizobium sp. M1A.F.Ca.IN.020.03.2.1
CCATCACCGCGCGGTCGTCGACCAGCGTGCCGTCGATGAGGTTCATCGGCGGCGAGCCGACGAAGCTTGCGACATAGGTATCGCGGGGATTGTTGTAGATCTCCTGCGGCGTGCCGGTCTGCACGATGCGGCCATGGTTCAGCACGCCGACCTTGTCGCCCATCGACATCGCTTCGATCTGGTCGTGGGTGACGAACAGGAAGGTGGCACCGAGCTGCATCTGCAGGTTCTTCAACTCCGTGCGCAGCGCCTCGCGTAGCTTGGCGTCGAGCGCCGACAGCGGCTCGTCCATCAGGAACACGCGTGGTTTGCGCACGATCGCGCGGCCGATCGAGACGCGCTGCATCTCGCCACCGGAGAGCCGGTCGGTCTTGCGGTCGAGCAGATGCTCGATGCGCAGCGTGCGGGCGGCGCGCGCGACGCGGTCCTTGATCTCGGCATCCGGCAGCCGGCGAATCTTTGGCCTCAGCGGAAACTCGAGATTCTGCCGCACCGTGTAGCGCGGATAGAGCGAATATTGCTGCAGCACCAAGGCCACGTCGCGCTCGGCCGCGCTCCAGCCGGCGACGTCGACGCCGTCGATGAAGACCTGGCCCTCGGTCGGTTTCTCGAGGCCGGCGATCATCCGGAGCGTCGTCGTCTTGCCGGCGCCGGTTTCGCCCAAAAGCACGAAGAACTCGCCATCGGCGATATTGAGGTTGAGACCCGTCAGCGCGGTATGGCCGCCGAACTTCTTGGTGATGTTCTTCAGTTCGATATGGGCCATTACAGCCTTACTCCCAGCGACTTGCCGCTTGCCGTGTCGAAGAAATGCGCCTGTTCCGGGTCGATGCGGGCATGAACCTTCTCGGCCGGACCCGACACGTAGCCTGCCTTGGTGCGGGCGCGCAGCATCTTGGAGCCGACCTTGAGGTCGACAATGTCGAAGGAGCCGAGCGGCTCGATGATCTGCGCTTCGACCGGCACGTAGCCGGGAGCGGCATCATGCCGGACGAGCACGCCTTCCGGACGGATGCCGAGCGTCAAGCCACCATTGGAATGCCCGTTCAGCCTGGAGAGGAGCTCGCGCGGGAACTCGAAACCTGCCGGCGCACCACCGACGGTGACGGAGGCGGCGCCGGCCTGATCGGCGACGCTCGCCTCGGCGATGTTCATCACCGGGCTGCCGACGAATTGCGCCACGAACAGGTTTGCCGGGTGCGAGTAGACCTCGTCCGGCGTGCCGACCTGCTGGATGAAGCCCTCATGCATGATGACGATGCGGTCGGCCAGACTCATCGCCTCGATCTGATCATGGGTGACATAGATCGTGGTCGATCCCTGCTTGATGTGCAGCCGCTTGATCTCGGCCCGCATTTCCTCGCGCAGCTTGGCGTCCAGGGCGCCGATCGGCTCATCCATCAGCATCGCCTTCGGCCGCCGCACCAGCGCGCGGCCTATCGCCACGCGTTGCATGTCGCCGCCCGAAAGCGCAGACGGTCGCTTGTCCAGCAGGTCGGTGATCCGCAACACCCTTGCGATCTCGCGCACCGAGGTGTCGACTTCACTGCTGCTCATCCGCGTGGCCCGCAACGGAAAGGCGATGTTCTCGAACACCGTCATATGCGGATAGAGCGAAAAGGACTGGAACACCATGGCGATGTCCCGGTCTGCAGCTTTCAGATGCTGCACCGCCTTGCCGTCGATCAGGATGTCGCCCTGATCGATCGTCTCGAGCCCGGCAATCGCGCGCAGCGTCGTCGTCTTGCCGCAGCCCGACTGTCCAAGCAGCACGATGAACTCGTTGTCGGCGATGGCGAGGTTCAGATTATGGATGACCTGGACCGCACCGAAGAATTTCTCGATGCCGCGAAGTTCGATCTGCGTCACTGCCCGGCCCCCTCATGCGTCACGGCGCCGGTTTCCTCTCTCTGCTCCGGTGCGATTTTCGACGTGATGTTGAAGCCGATCAACCCGATCAGGATGATCGTCACCCCATAGGAATGCAGGCTGAGGCTCCATGGCTGGCAGAGTGCGACGATGCCGAGCACCATGAGGATCTGCGATGCCGGCAAAAGGTACTTCTCGTTGACGGCGCGAAAACTCATTTGCGGATCGCTCCGAAAGTCACGCCGCGAAGCAGGTGGTTGCGCAGCAGGAAGGTGAAGATCGCAACCGGCAGCAGGAACAAGAACGTGCCCGCCGCGATCGTGGTCCAGTCCGGCAGGCCGGAGCCGATCTGCGACGGGATGAAGGGCGGCGCCGTCTGGGCGCGCCGGTTGGTCATGATCAGCGCGAAAGCGTACTCGTTCCAGGCGGTGATGAAGCAGAACACGGCGGTGGCGGCGATGCCGGTTGCGGCCTCGGGCAGCACGATCTTGAAGAAGGCCTGCATGCGCGTATAGCCGTCGACAAGTGCTGCCTCCTCATACTCTTTCGGGATCTCATCCATGAAGCCCTTCATCAGCCAGACCGAGAAGGACAGGTTGAAGGCGACGTAGAGGATGATCAGGCCGATATGGGAGTCGTTGAGGCCAACTGCCCGATACATCAGGAACATCGGGATGGCGACGACCACCGGCGGCAGCATGCGCGTCGAGAGGATGAAGAACAGAAGGTCCGCCTCGCCGGCGATCTTGAAGCGCGAGAAGCCGTAGGCGGTGAAGGTTCCCATGCCGACGGCGAGAACGGTGCTGACCACCGCCACGATCAGGCTGTTCATGAACCGGTCGGGATATTGCGAAAGCTGCACGTCCTTGCCGACCTTCAGTACCCGCTCGCCGCCGTCGTAGATGCGCTTTTCCCACCAGGGCGCGGCTTCGTAGACTTGCGGGTCGACGGTCTTCTGCATCTGCACGCGCTTGGTGAAGAGCCGCACGAACGGCGTCACCTCGGGCTCGAACAGCACGGTTGGCGGCACGCTGACGGCAAGTTCCTTCGGCTTGAACGCCGTCGAGGCGATCCAATAGATCGGTGCGAGGAAGACCAGCGTGGCGATCAGCACCGCGGCGATGGCGACACGGTTGAGCGCGACCTCGGAAGAAGTGCGGACGGCGGCCATCTCAGCGCTCCTTCACCTTGTTCAGATACTTCACGTAGAGGTTGGTGATGGCCAGCACCATGATCAGCACGATGTAGGCGAGCGCGCAGGATTTGCCGGTGTCCCACTGCTGGAAGGCCTGCTTGTAGAGCCGGATCGCGATCAGCTCGGCGGTCGGCTGAGTCGTCATCGTGTAGGCGATGTCGAAGGTCTTGAAGGCTTCCATGGTGCGGAAGATCAGCGCGATCAAAAGGATCGGCGAGACCAGCGGCAACGTGATGCGGGTGAAGGTGTACCACCAGCTGGCGCGGTCGATCGCGGCGGCTTCGTAGAGGTGCTGCGGCACCGCCGACAGGCCGGCGAGCGACAGCAGCATGACGAAGGGCGACCACATCCAGATGTCGGTGATCGCGACGGCGTAGAGCGCGCTGTCGGGATTGGAGAGCCAGGCGAAGTCGCCGAGGCCGAAGACGTAGTTGATCGGTCCCCAGGACGGGCTGTAGAGCAGCTGCCAGAACAGGCCGACGACCGCCGCCGACATCATCATCGGCAGCAACAGCAAGGTCGTGATCAGGCCCTTCATCGGAAAGCTGCGGTTGAGCAGAAGCGCGAGGCCGAAGCCTACGATCATCTGCCCGGCCACCGACACGATCACATATTTCGCGGTGATGACGAAGTTCGACCAGATGTGATCGTCGCTGAGCAGCTCGCGGTAATTCTGCAGGCCCACGAACTGCCAGGGCTCGCTGCGGTTCGCGGCGAAGTTGGTGAAGGAATAGCCGAGCGAATAGATCAGCGGAAAAATGTTGAAGACGATCAGGAAAACCAGCGTCGGGATGATGAACATGTTGCGGATGGTCAGATCCGACCAGCCTCGCGCGGCGGCCCTGGATGCTGGATCAAGATTGGTAAGGGCTACCGAAGCCAACGGTCGTTCTCCCTGAAAACAGGAATGCCGGAGGGGAAACCCTCCTCCGGCATTCTGACTGTGACGCCTACTTGTAGCGGTTGTATTTGGTGAACGTCGCCTTCCAGTCGGCGGCGGTCTTGTCGAGCGCTTCCTGGGCGGTGCCCTTGCCGCCGACCACGAACGGATAGATATTCTGGTTCAGCTGATCGAGCACTTCGGCATATTCAGGCGTTGCCCAGAAGTCCTTGACCATGAACATCGTGTCGTAGAAGGCCTTGTTATACGGCGTAGCGTTCTGGAAGGCCTCCGACTTCAGCACGGCCTGGCTGCAGGTATAGCCGCCGAGCTCGGCCCACTTCTTCTGGGTCTCGTCCTTGATGAACCACTCAAGGAATTTCATCGCCTCGTCCTTGTTCTTCGAGTACGAGACGACGGAGATGCCCTGGCCGCCGAGAGCGGCGAAGCGCTTGCCGTCCGGACCGGCCGGGTTGGCGAAGAAGCCGGTCACGTCGGCATAGGGGTTGGTGGCTTTGTTCACCAGCGGCGGGAAGAAGGCGAAGAAGTTCATGCTCATCGCGGCGAGCCCGCCAGTGATGGCTTGGTTGTCTTCCACGAAGAACGTCTTGCCCCAGCCGGGAGGCGTGAACTTGTAGAGTTCCTTGTACATTTCGAGGCCGGCGACGGCCTCCTTGGAATTGGTGATGCCGTCGACCTTGTAGGTCGCGTAGTCGCCGAGATCGCCGCCATAGCTGAAGATCGCGCTTTCGACGCCCATCGCCATCGCGTCGTACGAGTTGTCGGTGTAGATCGCGACGCCGTAGCGCTTCTGGTCCGGACGATGGAAGAACTCGGCGATGTCGCGCAGCTGCGCATAGGTCTTCGGAACATCGAGGTCGTAGCCGTACTTCGCCTTGAAGGCTTCCTTCTCCTTCGGGTCCTCGAACCAGTCCTTGCGGTAAGACCAGCCGATCGCATCGCCTTCCAGCGGGATCGCCCAGTACTTGCCGGAACCGCCCGGGTACTCGGCATAATATTTGATGGTCGCGGGCGCCATCACATCGCCAAGCTTATGCTTGTTGAAGAAGTCGGTCAGATCCACATAGTGGCCCTGCGTCGAGCCGGCGCCCAGCCATTGCGAGTCGCCGACCACCATGTCGTAGGCGTCGCCATGCGCGTTGAACTCGGTGAAGGCCTTGGTCTGGAAATCAGGCCACGGCGTGGTCTGCACCGTGACTTTCACGCCCGTCTCGGCCGTGTAGTCGTTGACGAGTTCCTGCAGATAGTTCGCCGGATCCCATTCCGCCCAAAAGATGGTGAGTTCCTTGTCTTGCGCGCGGACGGATGTCCCGCAGGCAAGCGCCAGCCCGATACCAGCGATCACGCTGGTCACTATCTTGCGCATAGTTTTCCTCCCTTGTGCGCCTTCTACCTTGTCATGCGGGCCGGCATTGCGGTCGGCCCTGGCAGTTCCTCCCGTGACGGCATTTCCGGTTTCGGGCCTCCTCGCCCGACCAGAAAAATCGATCGCAACCTCAACCTTCGCTCCGCTTTACGCGTCCTGATCTGGTATTACCAATTCAAGAGGGACGTCAAGTTCTTTCTTGTGCAGTCCAAAACGGTTCCACAAGCCGCTCAAAGCGATATCCCTCTGTTTTCTATAATTTTTCGTACTCCTTGATATGCGGAGACCTTGTCTCCAGCGATGTATTGCAGTCATTGTTGTTGGTATCCTCTCCAATCTGGTCGAACCAGATTCAGGACATGTCTATTTCAGCTGGTGCCGAACCACCAGTCGCCTTCGCTCCTGATTCCGCTACCGCCGCGCGCACGAGCGCGCCCGCCGTCCACTCGGCGACCGCCATCATGTCACGGCTGTCCAGCCCCCACATATCCTTCAGCACGATCAGCACCTCGACACCGAACATCATCGACAGCGCCTGGGCAAGACGCCTGAACTGGCGCGGCTTGAGCTGACCCTTGAGCGGAGCGATCGCGTCCTTCAGGAGGTCGATCCGATGGCCGCGCTTGAAAGCCGGTTCGGCGCCTAGCGTGCCAGCCTGCCGTCTCGCCCACTGGTCGAGCGAAAGCTTGAGCGCCGCCTTGAACGTCGCCTCGAAAGCCTCGATGCGCGGCATGGCGGAGGCGAAGAGTTCGGCAACCCGCTGTTCCGGATCTTTCGAATTCGATTTCCAGGTCAGGATCGGTCCGAGCCCCTCGTCGACGACCGCCTGCACCAGCGCGGCCTGGCTCGGAAAGTAGCGATAGGCGGTCGCGCGCGACACTTCCGCAGCCTCTGCAACCTCGCTGACCGAAGGCGTCACGCCGGACTGCATCAGCCGCGTCGCCGTTTCCAGAATCAGCCGCCTGGTACGGGCGCGGGCCCCCTTCCCGGCTCTCAGCTGCTCGGCGTCATCGGAAGCGGCTTGTTGACGTGAGACATCCATATCAATACGATACGCGCGTCTCAAAAAATTGCAATGGCCGGACCGAGCGCCAGGCCCGAAGCGGCAGGCCGCACCGCCGAGCAGGCCGGCTAACCGAGGAGACGACGGGGAAAGGCGAATGAAGCGTATCTATGTGGTCGGCACCGCCGACACCAAGGGTGAGGAGCTTGCCTTCCTGGCCGACGCCGTCGCCGTCGGCGGCGGCTCGGTCGTCCGCGTCGATATCGGCACACGCGGCGCGACCGTCCCGGTGGATGTCGCGGCAAGCGAGGTCGCCGCGCATCATCCCGATGGAGCCGGCGCCGTGCTCGGCACTGACGACCGCGGACTCGCCGTTGCCGGCATGGGTGTCGCCTTTATCCGCTTCATCCAATCGCGCGACGACGTCGCCGGCGTGATCGGCATTGGCGGCGGCGGCGGCACATCGATTGTCACCGCCGGCATGCGCGCCCTACCGCTCGGCCTACCGAAGATCATGGTCTCGACGCTGGCCTCCGGCGATACCGCGCCTTACGTCGATGTCTCCGACATCGTCATGATGCCGTCGGTAACCGACATGGCCGGCCTCAATCGTCTGTCGCGCGTCGTTCTGCACAACGCCGCCCAGGCGATCGCCGGCATGGCGGCGAGGCCGGCCCCGTCAACTGCCGGCAAGCCGGCGCTCGGCTTGACCATGTTTGGCGTCACCACGCCCTGTGTCACGGCAATCGTCGAGAGCTTGCGCGCCGACTATGACTGCATGGTCTTCCATGCGACCGGCACAGGTGGCCGCTCGATGGAGAAGCTTGCCGATAGCGGCCTGCTCGCCGGCGTCCTTGATATCACCACAACCGAGGTCTGCGATTTGCTGTTCGACGGCGTGCTGCCGGCGACGGAGGATCGCTTCGGCGCCATTGCTCGCACGAAACTGCCCTATGTCGGCTCGGTCGGCGCGCTCGACATGGTGAACTTCTGGGCGCCGCCGACTATCCCCGACAAATATCGCGGGCGGCTGTTCTATGAGCATAATCCGAATGTCACGCTGATGCGCACTACCGCCGAGGAGAGCCGCCGGATCGGCGAATGGATCGGCAGCCGCCTCGCCCGTTGCGACGGCCCGGTGCGCTTCCTGATCCCGGAAAAAGGCGTGTCGGCGCTCGATGTCGAAGGCGGCGCCTTCTTCGATCCGCAAGCCGATGCGGCGCTGTTCGAGGCCATCGAGCACACCATCAAGCCGACCGCGAACCGTATCGTGACGCGCCTGCCGCTGCACATCAACGATCCTGCAT
>NZ_RZSV01000244.1:0-7600 GCF_004023205.1 Mesorhizobium sp. M1A.F.Ca.IN.020.03.2.1
AGCCTAGCCGACTTCTGCGAGCGCGTGGATCCGAAGATCGTCGGCAAGCGCGTCTTCGAAAGCCTGATCATGGCGGGGGCCCTGGACTGCTTCGGGCATGACCGCGCCGTGATGATGGCCGGCGTGGAGCGGATGATGGGGCTCGCGTCGCTGGCGCAGCAGAATGCCATCTCGGGCCAGACGGATATTTTCGGCGCCTCGCTCGGCGCGCAATCGCAGGCGCTCAACCTGCCGGCGGCCGAGCCATGGCTTGCCGCCGACCGGCTGCACCGCGAGTTCCAGGTGGTCGGCTTCTATCTCTCTGCGCATCCGCTCGACGAATACAAGGCGGCGCTGCAGAAGATGCGGGTGCAGAACTGGGCGGAATTCTCCGCCGCGGTCAAACGCGGCGCTGCGGCCGGCCGGCTCGCCGGCACCGTCACCACGAAGCAGGAGCGCAAGACCCGCACCGGCAACAAGATGGGCGTCGTGCAGTTTTCCGACACCACCGGCCAGTACGAGGCGGTGCTGTTCTCCGAAGGCCTGGCGCAGTATCGCGACATGCTGGAGCCTGGCCGTTCGGTGGTGATCACCGTCTCGGCCGAAGACCGGCCGGAGGGGATCAATCTGCGCATCCAGACGGTGCAGTCGCTGGAGGACGAAGCAAGCCGCATCCAAAAGGCGCTACGCATCTTCGTGCGTGATGCTCAGCCCATCAACATCCTTGCCAACCAGCTTGCCGTGAAGGGCGAGGGGCAGGTGAGCTTCGTGCTGATCAAGGAAGCCGGCCAGGGCGAGGTGGAGATCGAACTGCCCAACCGCTATCGCATCTCGCCGCAGGTCGCGTCGGCCATGCGCGCGGTGCCGGGTGTCGTCGAAGTGGAACTGGTGTAGCGTTCCAACTACTTGTTCTCGCGCAACTCCGAACAGAAACCGGGTAACGCTTTTCCTGGAATGCTTTGGCGCGAGGCGTGGCCACCAATTCAAGCCCCGCCGCCATCACCCGTACTGGCCAAACCACGTCATTCGCTCAACGACGTATGGTTCTGTATATCTTTGCCTAACTTGTTCTTGCTAATCTTGCAACTGGGCTGCGGAAATGTTGGGGCCCAAGCTGTAAGCAAGGCTGACGATTGGGCAGGAGCGGGCACGATGGTCGACAAGTCGAATCTCGCGATCGTCGCAACTGATCTCGATGGGCAGCACGCCGATGACGCAGGGGCCCCTCTCGTGTCGGCCATTATCCCTTGCCTGAACGAAGAGCGCACGCTCGGCATCTGCATTCGCAAGGCGCTTGACGTTTTTTCGAAGCGGGGCATTAAGGGCGAGGTCGTCGTCGGGGACAATGGGTCGACCGATCGGTCGGTGGAGATTGCCGAGTCCCTCGGCGCGCGTGTCGTGCACCAGCGGGTCAAGGGATACGGCGCGGCGATCAGCGCGGCGGCTGAAGCTGCACGAGGCAAGTACCTCGTCATGGCGGATGCGGACGATTCCTACGACTGGAGCAGCCTAGGCGACTTCATCGACGCGCTGGAGGGTGGTGCCGAACTGGTGATGGGCGATCGCTTCGCCGGCGGTATCGAGCCCGGCGCCATGCCCCCTCTGCATCGGTATCTTGGCAATCCTGCGCTTTCAACAATTGCCCGCTGGCTTCATCATTCTCCGATACACGATTTTCATTGCGGCATGCGAGGATTCACCCGCGATGCGTTTCGCCAAATGGGCGCGCGCTCGCCTGGCATGGAATTCGCCTCGGAGATGGTCATCAACGCGCATCGCGCGGGCCTGGTGATCCGCGAGGTGCCAATCAAGCTCTATCCGGACAAGCGCGGCCGCCCACCTCACCTGCGTTCGTTCCGCGACGGTTGGCGACATCTGCGGCTGATCGTGGCCCATGCACCCAACACCATGTATCTCATACCGGGAGCGACCTTGCTGGTGTCCGGTATTGCTGGTCTTGCGGTCCTCGCGGCGGGACCTGTCCGGATCGGAGGGTGGTATTTCGGAATTCACTTCGTCGCGCTCTCCGCGATGGCGACGCTGATTGGCCTTTCGGCCATCCTTTTCGGTATGCTGGCCAAGGTGGCGATCGCTATCTATCACCCGGGCCACGGCGGCCGGGTCGTGCCTTGGCTGATGCGCGGCCGCCCGCTGGAATGGCTGGTCTTTTCCGGCGGCATGCTCGCGGCGGCGGGCTTTGTCGCGGACTTATTGCTGGCACTGCATTGGATTTTCATAGGCGGCCCGATGGAGCAATCGGTGCACCTGACCTTCGTGATCACCACCGCCTGCGTGGCCGGGATGTCCATGGTGCTGTCCGGCTTCGTTCTCAAGTTGCTGCTTGATAATCTGGACGATAGGCGTGCGTTCTGAGCGCTTCGACATCGAGCGCCTGGCGCGACGGAAAAAAGATAGAGTCGGCGCCAGCAGGTCGGTGGTGCATTGAAAGCTGGTGGGATGAGGGGAAGCAGGGCGGTTCCGCGGATTTGGGATACGGACTGGCTGGTCTTGCGCGGGCTAGCTCGGCTGTTGCGAAAAGAGGCGAGGGCGCATGTTAGGCCGGGCACACTAATGGTCGATCTCGGCTGTGGTGACATGCCCTATGCTGACATGATGTTCGAAATGAAGATCGACTATCGCGGCGCGGATATCGGCGAGGGCAGCTTCCTGAAAATTGACGAGCAGGGCCGCGTGCCACTAGCAGATGGCATCGCTGGAGCAGTGCTTTCAGTACAGGTCCTGGAGCACGTGCGCGACCTTGACTCGTACTGCGCCGAGATTCGGAGATTGCTGCGCGATGACGGTGTGCTGTTGTTGTCTACTCACGGCAGCTGGCTCTACCACCCTCACCCTGAGGACCATCGTCGTTGGACACGCACCGGACTTGTCGTAGATCTTGCCGATCGCGGCCTCGAAGTCGAAGAGGTGCATGCGATTGCCGGGCCCTTGGCAACCACGACGCTAATCCGCCTTACGGGCTTTGCTTTCTTCCTTCGCCGCCTACCGATCATAGGCGCAATTTTGGCGTCGCTCCTTGCCCTGTTGATGAACCTGCGCGCTCAATTGGAAGATCGTCTAACGCCCGCCCAGATACGCGACGACAATGCCTGCGTTTTCTTGGTCCGCGCTCGGAAGGCAGCGATATGAGCGTGCGCACGCCCTTCGCCTATATGGTGATCGCCGGCATCTGCATCGCGCTGCACAACGTGGTCATCATCTTGTCTGACAGGGTCGGGATACGTTTGTGGCTGGCCGTACTGTTGTCCTTCTGCGTCGTGGCGGGCACTGGCTATGTGCTTCATAGCGTATTCACCTTTCGGCGACCATTGGCTCCCATAACCTTCGCACGGTACGTCATTGCAATGATCGCCAACATACCATTGGCATTTGTCACCATATGGTTTTGGCATCAGCAGGCCGGCCTGCCGATGGTGTTCGCCTCGCCACTTGCCTCGGTCTGCATGCTGGCGCTGAACTTCCTGCTTGGTCGATGGGCTATCGCCACGCCAAACCGCTGGATGACGGGGGGACCATGACCTTGGCCACGGCAATGGGCCCGATCGATCCGAAGCTTCTGCAGGACATCCTGTCGCGTCACCTCGCCTTTTATCGAAACAAGGCGCCGACTTATCAGGCGGTTATGCTCGATAGTCTACGCGAGCTGTGGGACAAGCAGCATTGCAAATTGCTCGACGTCGGTGGTGGCACTGGGGTGATCGCTCAAGCCATAGCCGAACTCTTTCCGGTGGATGAGGTGCAGACAGTGGATATGGTTGACCGTTTCTGCCCTTCGCTGAGCGTGCTGACCAAGCAGTATGACGGCAAAACCCTGCCTTTCGCGGACCGTAGTTTTGATGCGGCGACACTCAACAATGTAGTACATCACGTTCCAGTCACAGCACGTACGGACTTGCTGCGTGAAATTCGGCGCGTGGTTGATGGTCCGCTTTACATAAAGGATCACGAAAGCTGCGGAAGGCTGGACGACCTGCGCCTCACCGCAATGGATGCGATAGGCAATATCCCATTTGGCGGAATGATCTGGGCGCGCTACTTGAAGCGGGCAGAATGGGGGAAGTTAGCAACCGAAAGTGGCTACCGCATTGCTCGTCGCGCTGCGCCGAAGCAATATCGAAAAAGCATCCATCAACTGCTGTTTCCCAATCGTCTCGAAGTGACAATGCGCTTCGAGCCCGCTTGATGGGTCGGTTCGATGCGCATTTTGACCGTCAGCCATTTCTATGAAGGTCACGGCGGCGGCATAGAGCGTGTGGCCGGGCATTTGTGCCGACAATTCACGCAACTGGGCGTTCAGGCTGTTTGGGCCGCCAGCGATGCCGATCAGCCGCCGGAAAGCGACGTTGAAGCGGTCCCTCTTGCCTGCGTCGACCCAATCGAGAAGGTCATTGGGCTGCCAATGCCGCTGGCGCGCGTCCGTGCGATTCGCGCGCTGGCCCGCGAAATGCACCGTAGCAATGCGGTCGTAGTGCACGATGCGCTGTACATGACATCGATCCTGGCATTGCTGATGTCGAAGGCTTTCCGCAAGCGCGTGGTGCTGATCCAGCATATCGCCGGCATCCCCTTTTCTTCGCGCATTCTCCGCTCCGTGATGGCACTAGCCAACATCGTCATCACGCGCCCGATGCTCCGAGCCGCTGACGCAGTTGTGTTCATCAGCGACACCGTGCGCCATGATCTTGTGGGCACGCCAGCGCGCATTCCCTTCCAACTGCTGTTCAACGGTGTTGACGGTGCGATTTTTCATCCCGCTTCAGGCCCGCTGCCTGTGCCGGAGGCCCCTGCGGCGATCTCGATCCCCCTGGGTACGCGTCGCATTCTTTTCGTTGGTCGCTACGTCGAGAAGAAAGGACTGTCGGTGCTGCGGGCTTTGGCTGCGTTCCGCCAGGATCTCGCATTTTTGATGGTCGGCAGCGGCCCGATCCACCCCGGCAAATGGGGACTTGCCAATGTTCACGACCTTGGTGTCCAGAGCCCTCAGGCCCTGGCGGACCTTTATCGGGGGGCTGACTTCCTGCTGTTGCCGAGCGTCGGAGAGGGCTTTCCGCTCGTTATTCAAGAGGCAATGGCCTGCGGGCTGCCTGTCGTCTGCGGCGAACCGAGCAACCGTGCCGACCCAGGCGCGGCCAAATGGCTGCGTGGCGTTGCCATCGACCTCACCGATCCCGACGGGTCGGCCAGGCGTTGCGCCGATGCCATCGACAGCCTTGCCCTCACCTCCGAGGAGCGAGCCGCCATGGCTCGTTACGCGTTGGCGCAGTACGACTGGCGCGCAACGGCGCTCGGCGTGCTGACCTTGGCAGGCGGAGGAGTGGCCAAACTTTGACCTACTTCGCCATGGTCGATGCGGTTTCGCGTCCGCATCTGGCCGAAGTTCAGGCGCTTTCGGCCCTGGCCTGTGCTTGAGGCCTTCCAGCAACGAACACTGAACAGGGTTCCAAACGTCTGGGCCGTGTGGCCTAGCCAATTTTCTTAATTAACGTCGCTTAAATCTGAGGTTCATTCCAGGGCGGGATTGAATGCGATCAGAAGCAGGTCTGACTGATTTATTCGGTGCAGGATCGCGCCGCTTAACGATCTTTCTACGCGCTTTGATCGTACTGAAGATCGCGTTGTTGTTCGCCTTGGCTTGGAATTGCCGATTCGTCATGGACGAATTTGGTCAGCTTGGATACGCGAAGCATTTGTTTAATGGGCTGTTCGCCACCGTGCAGCCAAGCAAGGCGGTCGGTTCCACCGCCTTTTACAAGCTGGCTCACCTGATCGGTTGGGATGCCACGTCCATTCTGCTTGTCGGTCGTATGCAGACCGCGTTGCTGGCATGCGCGACCATTGCTTTGGTCTACGCCTGCGCTCGCGCGCTTGGGGAGGATCGGGTTCGTGCCTTGGCCATTGTCCTCGTCCTCTTGTGCTTCTCGAATTTCATGGAGCGCATCTTTCGCACTATCGCCGAACCGCTGGCGGTGTTCTTCGCCGCAGGGGCGCTGCTGGTCGTGCTACGGGCCCGTGAATTGAGGGGATGGCAGCTTGTCGCTGCCGGCGCCTTGAGCGGCCTGTCGTTTCTCGCAACGCAGAAATCAATCTACTTCAACCTTGCGCTAGGCCTTGGCCTGGTCGCCGACGCGGCTTTGATGAGACGCTACCTGGCAGGCATGGTCCGCGGGGCATGGCTCGTGCTGGGATGGACTCTGCCTATAATCGCATATTGCTTCATCTTCGGCGGCGCCGACCCTGTTCCCATCGCCAAGAGCTTGGTGTTCGGCCCTCTTGAGGTCGCAACGCGCGGCGGCGGTGACTACGGGGGGCTGAGGCGCTTCGTGGTTCAGACGCTCGCGCGCAATTATGTTCTTTACGTCTTCTGTTTCGCCGGCATGGCTCTGTCTCTGATACAGATCATGAAGCTCGACGAGCGGAGGCGAATTGCGCTGATCTTCTCTGTCGTCATCACGGTGCTGGTCTTCGCGCACGACCAGCCGTGGCCCTACGTGTTCATCATGGCGTTGCCGTTCATGTCGCTATGGTCGTTGACAATGCTCGACGGCCTCGCAGCCCGCGCGCGTTATCTGCGCCTGGCGTGGATAGCCTTGGTCACGGCGATGGCCATAAGCTTCGTTGCCAATATACTTTACTTTCGCTTCGACAATACGGCCCAACTTGAGCTGGTGGCGCGTGCGGAGTCATTGCTTGCACCCGACGAGCGGTACTTCGACGGCATAGGAATGTTGCCCAATCGAATGGAGCCAACAACTTTGTGGCTCGACAAACACTACGTGCTCGCGACCTTGCGGGAAAGCGGGCGTTCCGAGGCTTACAATGTGCTTAGCAAGTCTCGCCCGAAGCTGATCCTGTGGTCCTACCGGATGGACTATATCTATCCGGTAGTCGCGCCCCTGATTTTGAACAGCTATGTCCGTGTGGCGCCAAACCTCAGGATCGCTGGTTTCCGCCTGCAACCCGGTGAGCGGAAGATCTTTGATGTTCCTATTGCTGGAACTTATGCGCTCTACAGCGCCGATGGAACGCCTTTGCGGGGCCGGGTCGAAATCGACGGCACCGTGCTTGATCCGCCATTTCACCTTGCGATCGGGCCAAAGACCGTAACATTACGCAACGGTGCGGGCGAAGCCCTGCTGCTGCCAGCGGGCTCTTACGCCGGACATTTCAAGGCCGGCGGCGACAACGATCTTCTATTTGATGGCGTCTACGATTGAGCGATGAGGCGAGTGATGACGGTCCCGCCGACGCCAGTTCGCAGGCAACCCAACCGGGCGTCTGACCTGGCAGCTAGGAGGTCGCGACTTCGGCAGGCTGAGGCGCCTTGCGCTGCAGGTTGAGCAGATTGCCGGTCAGGATCAGCAAGGCGCCCCCGGCGGTGAAGACATCGATCTGCTCGTTGTAAAGCAGCCATCCGATCAGCGCAGACAGCGGCACGCGCAGGAAGTCCATCGGCGAAATGACGGTCGCATCGGCGTGGCTGAGCGCGCGGGCCATGCAGAAATGGGAGGACATGCCGGTGAAGGCGACCACCAATATCGACGGCCACAGTTCGACTGCCGGGTTGCGCCAGACATAGAGCGCCGGGACGAGGCCGACCACGGAC
>NZ_RZSV01000245.1:0-7551 GCF_004023205.1 Mesorhizobium sp. M1A.F.Ca.IN.020.03.2.1
TGTAAGGCCCGCCCGGCACGCCCCAGCCCCAGCTTGGCATTGGCTCGGTCTCAGGGTCGCAAGTCTCGCCGAGATTGGAATTAATCTTGGCCAGCCGCGATCCCCACTCGACATAGCCCATCAAGGAGGAACGGAACTCGGGATCGTCCGGCAGGCCGGCTTCGTCCGCCGCGTCCGCCAGAAGGTTGATCCAGCGCCGGCGCTGCTCCTCGGTCAGATGCTTGCCGAGATGATGCCTGACCATCTCGCGGTGGCCACCATGCCGTTCGCTGTAGGTCTTCGGCCCGCCGAAAACCTCGCCGATGAAGGCGGCGACATGTGCCTGAACACCGGACCGACGATCGGGTCCAAGGTCACTCTGTTGTAAAAGATCTGCGTCAGCCGGTTGAGCGCCTCGCTGCCGCCGGCCCATTCGAACAAAGTCGGGACGCCCTCGCTCATCTCCGGTCCTCCTACGTTTGAGCCTAGAAGGATAGCGGGAAGCTCGGAGCCGGCTCAACCTGCCTCCATGGCCAGTGCTGGCATGGCGCCGAATGCTGCTAAAGCTTGGCCGGCGATTCCGCTTCGGCGTTGGCGGACGGCAGAACCCGGCAGTTATCGGGTTTTGGCGAAGATTTGCAGATAGTGGCGCCCGTCAGAGCGTCTACCGACTGGCGGCTGGTGGTGAGCCCGAACCCCGCCAATTCGTCCTGGCTGAGCTCCCTGTGCTTGGCGGATTGGGCCGACTGCATCGCGACGAACAAGCCCGAGCCGATCGCCATCTCCTCGAGATACGACCGGACCTTGTCTTCCATGCCCATGGAATGCACCAGGAAACGCGTATCGGCGCCTACCAAGCGCCTGGTGCCGCCGGCGATCATCAGCACGCAGGCTGTATCGCATTCGGCGCCGGCTTCAACGGTGAGACCATTATGAAGGTTGTCCTTGGAGACGCACCCTGCCGTGCCGGGATCGCAATCGAGAAAATCCGTCCGGGCGACCGCAACATCCAATCTGCGCTCGCGGATCAGCCGGCCGGCGGCGAGCGCGCCCTGGACATCGCCGCCCTGTGAGTTGAGGACGATGGGCAGCCTGCGCCCGCCGACCTTGTCCAGCAGCTCGCGCAGCCTGTCGGGCGTGCCGGCAACGATCGTTCCCTCCGCCGAAATCCATTCCGGACAATCGGGGTTGCAGAGCGGATTGCTGCCGCGAACGACGATGAAACGCATTTCCTGCTGCGGCTTTGGCGGTGATGCTGCCTCCGCCGGCTGACTGTAGGCCTGTTTGACTGCGACCGTCGCCACCTCGGCCGGCTTGGCCTTGCCATTGGCCGGTATCTCGCGGCAGTTCGCTGGCACCGGATCGCGCCGGCATATGGCTGCTTCGGTCATCAGGTCGAGGGAATCGAGGCTGGTGACGAGCTTCATATCCAGCATATCGTCGGGCTCGATCTGCTTTATGTCGCTTGCCGGCGTCGCTTTCATCACGTCCAGCACGCCCTGCCCGATACCCATTTCTTTCAGATAGCCGGACAGCCGTTTCTCGACCGCCTTGCTCATCTCGTAGGTCTTGTAGCTGCCGGCATTCTTGCGGCTGACGACCTTGGTGCTGAGGACCTTCTTCTTGCCGTTCACAATTCTGTAGGTGGTGCGGTAGAGCAGCTTTTCCCTGTGATATGTCGTGGTGATCTGATGAACCCCGAGAAAAGCCCACTCGCCGACCACACGGCGGACGCCGCCGGCAAACATCAGGGGACATGCGGAATTGCACATGGCGCCGCTGTCGTAGGCGATGCCGGAATACGGCGTGTTCTTACTGTCATTGTCCCGGCAGTTCTTCATTTCGGGCGAGCAGCCGGAAAACCCCGTAGTGCCCACGGCGATGTCGAGCTTGTTCTTACGGATCGTACGGCCGAGTTGGAGCGCGGCGTCGACATTGCCTCCAGGAGAATTGACGACGATCGGCAGTTGCCGGCCGCCGAGCGTCTTCAAGAGGCGCTTGAACCGCGCCGGCGTGCCGGCCTCGATGCTGCCTTCGGCAGAAATCCATTCCGGGCAGTTCGGCTCGCAGCCTGGCGCGCTGCTGCGCACCACGACGAAGCGCATGGCAGGGCCGTAATCCGGCGGCGTTTCCTTCGCTGCGGCGGCAAACGCGGTAAGCCCAATAGCGATGGCCAGCCCGAGCCGAACCAGCCCTAGCGGCCACGAAATACCCTTTGAAAGGAACGCGGAAATCACGCCTGCCAAGCCCTCGGTCCAACCCATACTAGTTACGGCGACGATGCTTGCAAATAGAATTGAAGAGGGTGCGAGCAATGCCAGCCTGACGGCTGCTGCCTCGACCTTCGTCGCGACTACGCTAAAGTTCTGGCGGCGTCTTTGCCTGGGCGTTGGCAGAGGGCGGGAGCCGGCAATTGTCCGGCTTTGGCGAGGACCTGCAAATGGCGGGGCCAGTCAGCGTGTCCGATGTGTCCGGCCCGGTCACCAGCCCGACCTTGAGCATTATATCGGGTTCAAGCTGACGCTCGACTGAACTCTGATCTATCGCTGCGAACAGGCCTGGGCTGATCGCCATCTCGTCCAAATAGGCTTCGACAATCCGCTTCTGTCCCATCGAGGACACGCTGAGCCGCGCCTTGGGGTCGACCAGCCGCCTAGCGCCGCCGGCGAGCATGAGTGCGCAGGCTGAATCGCACTCCACTCCGAATTGGCTGATCAGCCCGACATAGGCGCCATTGTCGTCCAGACAGCCTGCCCCGGGCGGGTTGCAACCCAGGATATTGGTGCGGGCGACGACGACGTCTAGCTTGCGTTCGTGGATAAGCCGCCCTGCGGCCAAGGCGCCGAACAAGTCGCCGCCTCGTGAGCTGATCACAACGGGGAGCCGCGGGTTGTCGAGCGCGGCGAGCAACTGGCGAAGTTTTTGCGGGGTTCGAGGGGTGATCGCGCCTTCCGCCGAAATCCATTCCGGGCAGTCGGGATCGCAGAGCGGATCGCTGCCGCGAACGACCACGAAGCGCATCTCCGGCGCCGCATTTCCTGCCGCTCCTCGAAACGGCACGGCAGTCGGGGCTTTGGCTGGCTTGGAAGATGGAGCTTCCGCCTGTCGAGAAGGTGCCGGCTTT
Organism: Mesorhizobium sp. M1A.F.Ca.IN.020.03.2.1; assembly: GCF_004023205.1. Classification (NCBI taxonomy): domain Bacteria; kingdom Pseudomonadati; phylum Pseudomonadota; class Alphaproteobacteria; order Hyphomicrobiales; family Phyllobacteriaceae; genus Mesorhizobium; species Mesorhizobium sp. M1A.F.Ca.IN.020.03.2.1. Next base: position 3,104 of record NZ_RZSV01000245.1, read on the forward strand.
GCCGTCGTTACAGCGGCCGGCCGGGCATCCTCCGCTATTTCCCGGCAATTCGGAGCCGGTTTGTCACCCATGCACAGGATCACTCCGGTGAACAGCTCCACGGTGTCTGTGCTGGTGGCCAGTTTCATCGTTAGCATGTCGTGGAGGGTGATCCGCTGAATGTCGCTCGCCGGCGTGGCTTTCATTTTGTCGAGGACACCCTGCCCCACGCCCATCTCTGCCAAATAGGCCGAGATTTTCCGCGCGAACCCCTTGCTCATCTTATAGGTCTTGTAGCTTCGGCCTTCGGTGACGGTCTCCGTTGTGACCTGATATCTTTTGCCCCGAATGGTTTTATAGGTGGTTCGAAAATGCCTTGTGGAGGGGAACCAAGTGGTGGTGATCTGATGAACACCCAGATAGGCCCAGCCACCGGCTACGCGGCGAACGCCACCTGCGAACATCAGGGGACATGCAGAGTTGCACATGGCGCCGCCATCAGACGCCACGCCGAAATAGGCAACGCCCTTGCCGAAGCTGGCCCCGCAGCCCTCCGTTCCCGGCCAACAATCGGAAAACTCGGTCTTGCCGATCGCGATGTCGAGCCCGTTCTTCCGTATGATGCGACCAAGTTGAAGTGCGGCGTCGGCATCGCCGCCAGGGGAATTGACAATGATCGGCAGTTTGCGGATGCCGAGCTTTTTCAGCACTCGCTTGAGCAGAGCCGGCGTGTCGGCAGTGATGGCGCCTTCCGCTGAAATCCATTCCGGACAATTGGTCTTACAGCCGACTGCACTGCTACGCGCAAAGATGAACCGCATGTCCGAAAAGCCGTCGGAAGACGGGCCGTTCAAAATGAACGTATCGGGCCATGCCCGTATGAGGACGTCATCGGCCTTTGCTGCAAAGGCCACCACCACAATAGCAAGCACCGGTGCCCGGCGAACCAGTATGCGAAACCATCTTGATGTGCAGTTTAAATGATGCCCCGAAATCATGATTGGCGACGCCCCCTGCCGCAATCGATAATAATTGCGGCAGTGATGCATGCAATAGCTTCGAAGCAACCGTGCTGCATTTATGCTGCACTGTGCAAGTAAACGAAAAAGGGCGGCCCGAAGACCGCCCTTTCCTTGTCGAGCCGGCAAGTGCCGGATCGATCATTCTTTGATGGTGACGACGATGCCGGCACCGACGGTGCGGCCGCCTTCACGGATGGCGAAGCGCAGCTTCTCTTCCATCGCGATCGGCACGATCAGCTCGACGTCGACGGTGATGTTGTCGCCGGGCATCACCATCTCGGTGCCGGCCGGCAGCGTCACGATGCCGGTCACGTCGGTGGTGCGGAAGTAGAACTGCGGCCGGTAGTTGGTGAAGAACGGCGTGTGACGGCCGCCCTCGTCCTTGGTCAGGATGTAGGCTTCGGCCACGAACTTCTTGTGCGGCTTCACCGAACCCGGCTTGGCCAGAACCTGGCCGCGCTCGACACCCTCGCGGTCGATGCCGCGCAACAGCGCGCCGATGTTGTCGCCGGCCTGGCCCTGGTCGAGCAGCTTGCGGAACATCTCCACGCCCGTGCAGGTGGTCTTGGCCGTCGGACGGATGCCGACGATCTCCAATTCCTCGCCGACCTTGACCACGCCGCGCTCGACGCGGCCGGTCACGACCGTGCCGCGGCCCGAGATCGAGAACACGTCCTCGATCGGCATCAGGAACGGCTTGTCCAGCGGACGGACCGGCGTCGGGATATAGGCGTCGACCTGCGCCATCAGCTCGCGGATGGCGTCCTCGCCGATGGTCTTGTTCGAATCCTCAAGTGCTGCCAGCGCCGAACCCTTGACGATCGGAATGTCGTCGCCGGGGAACTCGTTCTTGGTCAACAGCTCGCGAACCTCGAGCTCGACCAGCTCGAGCAGCTCGGCGTCGTCGACCTGGTCGACCTTGTTCAGGAACACCACGATCGAGGGCACGCCGACCTGGCGGGCCAAAAGGATGTGCTCGCGGGTCTGCGGCATCGGGCCGTCGGCGGCCGAAACCACCAGGATCGCGCCGTCCATCTGGGCGGCGCCGGTGATCATGTTCTTCACATAGTCGGCATGGCCGGGGCAGTCGACATGGGCGTAGTGACGGTTGGCCGTCTCATACTCGACATGCGCCGTCGAGATGGTGATGCCGCGCGCCTTCTCTTCCGGCGCCGCGTCGATCTGGTCATAGCGCTTGTATTCGCCAAAATACTTCGTGATCGCCGCCGTCAGCGACGTCTTGCCATGATCGACGTGGCCGATCGTGCCAATGTTCACATGCGGCTTGGTGCGCTCGAATTTACCTTTTGCCATAGTCTCTTTCCTTGGGCGGCCTTGACCTTCAGTTCAGTCGAATGCGGGGCGATTAGCGACAACGGCCGCAAAACACAAGTGCCTTGTGGTTGAGCGTTGTCTCGCTCGAGCCGAACCAATGATCTGATTTCAGGGGTATGGTGCGGATATAGGATCGCGACAGGCGAATTCAATTCCGCGCGTCTTGCCTCGGCTAGCCCATCGACAGTTTCGCGCGGGTAGACGCCAGATCGGCCGGAACTGGCCCATTGCCGCCCCGATCCGCCTCTGATTTCTTCAGCCAATGCAATTCCTTCCGGCAAATATCCGCGGCCCGCTGTTCATGATCGTCTCGACGGGATCCTACCTCGTCAATGACACGATGATGAAGCTCGCGACCGCAGGGCTGCCGCCTTATGAGGTGCTGCTGCTGCGTGGCGCGGCCGCCACACTGTGGGGCATGCCGCTGCTTTTCATGCTGGGCTATGGCAGGCAGATCCCGCTGCTGTTCGAACGCAAGGTGCTGCGCCGGAACCTTTGCGAGCTGGCGGCGATCCTTTGCTACGTCGTGGCGTTGGCCAACATGCCGATCGCCGATTCGACGGCGCTCGGGCAGATCACGCCGCTCATCGTGCTGGTCGGGTCCTCGCTCCTTTTCGGCGAGAAGATCGGCGCCGTGCGAATGGCGCTGATTAGCCTAGGCTTTGTCGGCGCCGTCATGGTGGCGCAACCGACGATGCAGGGCATTTCCATCTATGCCTTGCTGGCGCTGGGCAACGCGGCCCTGGCCGCGGCGCGCGACCTCGCCGGACGTAAGGTGGGCGCCGAGGTGCCCGGCATGATCGTCGCCATCTCCGCCGTGGTTGTCGTGCTGCTCGGCTCAGGTGTCGCACACCTTGTCTCGGAACAGTGGGTGATGCCGGAGGGCCGTCATCTCCTTTTGCTTGCCGGCGCCGGCCTGTTCCTGATCTTCGGTCACTTCTTCATCTTCATGGCCTATCGCGTCGGACCGACAAGCGCGGTGGCGCCCTTCTACTATTGCTTCACCGTCTGGGCGGTGATTTCCGGCCTTTTGGTGTTCGGGCAGCTCCCCAACACGCTCGCCGTCTGCGGCATTCTCCTGGTGATCGGCAGCGGCCTCGCCATCGTCTCGCTCGACGAGCGAAGGAGGCGCTTGAGCGTTGTGGCCTGAGGTCGTCCGGACTGAAAAGCTGAACGCTACAGCCCCACCCTTTTCTTCAACGGACGTTTGGCAAGGAATCCGACGAGGTTGCGCAGCGTCCGCGGGTAGACCAGACGGCCGTTGCGAAAAGCGGTCAGATCGCCGGCGACATGCAGCGAGGACGTCTCATCGGGATCGCCTTGGGGGATGCCTCCCCATCGTGCCGGATCGTAATAGTCGACAAGGAAACCGTAGTCGTAGCGGCAGAAGCGCATCGCCTTTCTGAACGCCGCGGGGGACAGATCCGATGGACTGACCTTGCCCCGGGCTGCCTGCAGCCGCGGCATAGAGACTGCCCTGCCGCTGACCGTGGACAGGAAGGCGCCGACCTTGTCCATGTCCTCGAATTTGAAGACGTGCTCGAACAGGAACAGGCTGGAACCGATGAACCGGCGTGGCGAGGCGACGTGAAAGTGGATGTCCCCTGAGCATGCGCAGTATTTTTCGATGTTGAGGATGAAGGTATCGGGATCCGGGTTGGTCGGCAGCCCAAAGCTCTCGAGCAACTCGAGGTTGGGCGAGCGTGACCATAGGACATCGGTGTCCAATATCCTGCTGGAATAAGCCGAGAGCAGCCGCTCCAGCGGATCACGAACGATCGTGAATTTGCCGCTGAGGCCGTCATAGACCGGCTCGAACGGATCGGCCCAATTGGTTGCAATTTGACTGTGGACGTCGTTGTCCGGGTCAAGCAGAGTGGCTTCCTTGCCGCCGAGCGCCATCAGCGCGTATTTGACGCTGCTGGTGCCGCTTTTCGGGATTGGATAATAGGTGACCGGAAGGCCTTGAATCTGGACCGCCATCGCCGTTCCGCCCCACGCCATCCAATGCCAATACGCAGCGCGGTCGCGTTCGACGACCAGCGCTCGGCTGACGATCCCACCACGGCGATCGAGCCGTGGTTTCGCCGATCGTTCGACCGTTCTACAGCG
>NZ_RZSV01000246.1:0-7407 GCF_004023205.1 Mesorhizobium sp. M1A.F.Ca.IN.020.03.2.1
GGGTGGGGACTCGACCGGGCTTTTTCCAGGCACGCCGTATGAATGCGGCGTGCTTAATCTCTTCGTGTGTGCCGTTGCCCCAAAAGCCCTGCGCATCTTGGGGCAGCATGCATTGGGATCCTAGCGGACGCTGGCGACCGCGTCCTCGCGGCCGTCGTTGATCGAAACCCAAACGCCTGAATTCTCTGTCGATTGACGTTTGAGGTAGGTGTAGACCGTGTCGTTCCAGGCGAGCACTTTCGGCTCGAGATTGTCGAGGATGAACTCGCCGAGGCTGGTGCGCACCGTCAGCACCGCGTGGCCGTCGCCGTTCGGCTGGCGCACGACCGTCATCAAAAGGTCGCCGGCGGGGACACCGGCGGCCATTAATTCGCGGCGCTTCTCCAACGCGTAGTCCTCGCAGTCGCCGAAACCGTTGTCGGGATAGGCCCAGTATTCCTCGACCCCGTAGATCTCCATATCGGTACGTGGCTTGACGCGGGTATTGACCGAATTGTTGACCTTGATCATCGTCGCCCACAGCTTGCGGGTCAGCTCGACAGGAGACCCATTCGGCGTCCTCTCATTGCATTCGATGGGGATACGCTGGCAGAGTTCATAATGGCCGACGGGCTGGGTGGTGCGGCCACCCGTATGCATGAACAGCGGTCCCGCGCTTGCCGTGCCCCAGGCGGAAAGCTGCATCGCCATTGCCAAGAGCAACAGCTTGCCCCTCGTCATTTTCATTATGGTAGTTCTCCCCGTTTGAGAGAGACTGTGCCACGTTGGGATTTATTTGACGCAAAAACCGGAAGTAGAGATTGAGTAAAACGCCCGTAGATTAAATATAAAATTTGAACTATCTCGACTGCGGATTGTTGAGAATCTAAACCGGCCGCCGCACCCGGATCACGTGGCGTCTCGACATGCCGCCCGGCTGCTAGAAGGCCCTGATCCGGCCAACAAAAAACCGGCCGCTGGAGGCCGGTTGGATGCATGTCCGCATTCTAAGCGGTCAGGACCGCGGCGCGTTGAATTCCGAATCCAAGGTTTCCGGCCGCTGGATGACGGCAAACTCAATGGCGACGCCGTCCTCGAAGTGACGCACGACCTGGCCGCGCATCGTTCCCAGCATGACCTGCACGCCGATTGCTGGTTTGACGTCGATCTCGATCGCCGCGCCCGAGAGCGACAGGTCGATGATGCGGCACTGATACTGTCGCCCGTCGGTGAGCTGCAGCACGCTCATCGGATTGCGCGGCGCGACGCGCTCGTGGCGGCGGTCTTCCGGCAGGTCGAGCTCATGCTTGTTCGCAAGCCAGGTGAGCTGCGCGGCGAGCTTGTCCTTCTTGCGGTCCGAAGCGATGACGGTCATCGCGAAACCGTCCTGCGAGGTGCGCGTCACGATGCCTTCGATGCGACCGATGTGATCGATATAGGCAATGACCTTTTCCCCCGGCATGCCGACGCGATCGGTGCGCAAGGCGACATTGCCTGGCGACATGTCTATCACCTGGCACGCGTGTTCCGTGCGGTCCTCCAGCATGAAGCGTCCGTAGATTTTCACCCGGACACGCTGAAAATTGCGCCGCTCCACACGGGACGGCGCAAATTCCGCCGCTGACCTCATGACTGCCTACACCCCGTTGGCATTCCGCGCGACGTGCGAGGAATTTCACCGGAAAAAGCTACAGCAAAGCAGGTTAACAAACGGGAAAAAGCCGGCCCAAATGGGTTGGGGGCGGACGCCCACGCAAGGCAAAGGCCTGGACCAGATCGGGGCAAAATCTCGCGATCCGCTCTACTCGTTGCGCCCGCCGTCGAAGACGACGAGATGCCGTATCCGGCGTACGCGGCCGAGCGCCGAAATGGTCTCGGGCGCGTCGAACTCCGTCGGCACGAGCGACGGAACATCGATCGCCGGCCGGTTCTTCAGGAACATCGGGTCCTTGTCGGGATCGATGACCCGAATCGCGTCGATCAGGGCGTCCGCCAGCGGGTCGGCACCAAGCCAGAACGGCCGATCCGCGGCGCTGACGATGCCGAGGCAGCGAGGGCTCTCGACGCCGCCATCGAGCGGCAGCGCCAGCAGCTCGAACTTGCTGGAACGACCGTTTCGGCTGAATCCTTCATAGGTCAGAAGCAGCACCGATTTCTGGTCGAAGACGCCGTGGATGAGACGCGACATAAGCCGCTGGTCCTTCTCGCGCCAGAGCGAGGGGAAGGAAAACCCTTTGAGCTCGCGGCCGTAATAGGCGCAGAGCCTGGTGCCGGCCAGCCGGAACACGGCTTCGGCGCGTGTGTCGCGCTCCAGGATGAATGTATCGGCCAGGAGCGTCTTGATGTCCGCCGGCTCCACTTCCGAGCGTTTCGGAGCCGGGCGGCCATCACGCAGCCGGTTCCAATATTGGAACAGCGCGATTGATCCGTTCTGATTCATTTCCATTCCGCTCCGGCAATCTGTCTTTCTTGTTGTCCCATCGGCGAACAGACAGGGCGCCCTCCGATGACCTTCATGCGGTGCGGAGCAGGATGCGTGCCAGCATCGTTAACGTTTGTTCACGTCTCGGGGCCGTTAAGGTTAACAAGTGGTTTACGTTGCGCGCCGACGGGGCCTGTGGCACATCAAAAACCACTCCACAACGGTCGTTTCAGCAGCGATCGGCAGCGCTTCAGTCAGTTTTCGGGGAGCAGGGGACTCGACCGGCCGTTCAGGGAAACCTGGACGGCTTTCTTTTGATTCGCGTCGCCGATCCAGGCCCTATCCGATTCAGCTTGAGCGATTCGCGATTTGTGATTCGATCAGGCGTGAACTACATGCTCGGCCGAAATCGAGTCTCCAGCCATCTGCGAAGAGGCCATGAGCGAGCCGGTAACACCGACCGAAACCGAAATGCAACCAGACGACGAAGCGCCGGAGCCGCGCCGCGAGCCGGTGTTCAACTTGCCGCCGGTTGTGCTGGCGGTGATGGGGATCTGCGCGATCGTCTTCCTGCTGGAGCGATATGTGCTGAACGACGACCAGCAAATGACGCTGCTCTACGACGGAGCCTTCATTCCGGTGCTCTACACCGGTCAATACGGCTTCGACTGGTTCCTGTTCACGCGCCCCTTCACCTATGCCTTCATGCATGGGGGCCTCGCTCACATTGCCGTCAACATGGTGTGGCTTGCCGCTTTCGGCTCACCGCTCGCCAATCGTTTCGGCGCGGCCCGGTTTGCGGTGTTCTACGCCGTGACCGGGCTGGCTTCGGTAGCGCTGTTCTGGGCGATGCATCCTTATGGCGAGATGCCGCTGGTCGGCGCGTCGGGCGCGATCTCGGGCATGATGGGAGCTGCGGCGCGCTACGGGTTCCGGATCGATCGCTCGTCAGGCCAGGCGGCCTTCGCCGGCGAGCCGTTGCCGATCGCAATCGTGCTGCGTTCGCGCGGCGTCATGACCTTCCTCGGCGTCTGGATGGTGATCAACCTCGCCACCGGCCTTCTCGGCTTTGCGCCGGGGATCGAAGGACAGATCGCCTGGGAAGCCCATATCGGCGGCTTTGTCGGAGGCTTTTTCGGCGTGCGTTTTTTCGATCGGCCCCAGCCGTCCGAGTAGCGCTGCGGCGCACTTGAAATGCAACCAATCACGGCGCACCATGTTCACCGGAACGTGAATGCCGGTCAGGGCAGGAGCCGGCGGGCAAGGCACAGGAGGACGCCATGACTGTGAAGGCAATTCTTGAGCAAAAAGGCCATGACGTGTTCACACTCGGGCCTAATGAAAAGCTGAGCGAAGCTATTCGCATCCTGACCGAGCATAGGATCGGCGCGCTGGTCATCACCAATGGCGACCGCAAGATCGTCGGCATCCTTTCCGAACGTGACATCGTGCGAGTGCTGGCCAGGGAGGGCGCGGCCGCGCTCGATATTCCGGTCCGATCGGCCATGACGCCGAAGGTCAAGATCTGCAACGAGAACCACACGGTCAACGAGGTCATGGAGATCATGACGAAGGGTCGCTTCCGCCACCTGCCGGTGGAGAAGGACGGGATGCTCGACGGCATCGTGTCGATCGGCGATGTGGTCAAGCGCCGGATCGAGGATGTCGAGCGCGAGGCCGAGGAGATCCGGGCCTACATCGCCACCGCCTGATACAGGCGGGAAGGTGCCGCCAGCACAGCCCGTGGGCTTACAAGCGCAAGCTGCCTGGAGGCCTGCGCGCGGCTTTGGACTTGTCTCAAGGAACGGTTTGCACTAGCGAGTGATGCGATTTTCGCAACGCGATAAGCAAAATCGCGCCAGCCACAAATGCGACCCATAGGCCTCCATGAGCATCATCGATACCCGCACGCCCGATACGAAACGCCTGATCTCCGGCGCCACCGGCGACTGGGAAATCATCATCGGGCTCGAAGTGCATGCGCAAGTGACGTCCGAGGCAAAGCTGTTCTCCGGCGCCTCGACCTCTTTCGGCGCGGCGCCCAACGCCAATGTCAGCCTGGTCGACGCGGCGATGCCCGGCATGCTGCCGGTGATCAACGAGGAATGCGTCAAGCAGGCGATCCGCACTGGGCTGGGCTTGAAGGCCGCGATCAACCACAAGTCGGTCTTCGATCGGAAGAACTATTTCTACCCGGACCTGCCGCAGGGCTATCAGATCTCGCAGTACAAGCAGCCGATCGTCGGCGAAGGCAAGGTGATCGTCTCGGTCGGACCGGACCGGCAGGGCGAGTTCGAGGACATCGAGGTCGGCATCGAGCGCCTGCATCTGGAGCAGGATGCCGGCAAGTCTATGCACGACCAGCATCCGACAATGTCCTATGTCGACCTCAACCGGTCCGGCGTTGCGCTGATGGAAATCGTCTCCAAGCCGGACATGCGCTCTGCCGACGAGGCCAAGGCCTATGTCAGCAAGCTGCGCACCATAATGCGCTATCTCGGTACCTGCGACGGCAACATGGACGAGGGTTCGCTGCGCGCCGACGTCAATGTCTCGGTGCGCCGCCCGGGTGGCGCGTTCGGCACGCGCTGCGAGATCAAGAACGTCAACTCGATCCGCTTCATCGGCCAGGCCATCGAGTCCGAAGCGCGCCGTCAGATCGCCATCCTCGAAGACGGCGGCTCGATCGAGCAGGAGACGCGCCTATTCGACCCCAACAAGGGCGAGACGCGCTCGATGCGCTCCAAGGAAGAGGCGCATGACTACCGCTATTTCCCCGACCCCGACCTTCTGCCGCTGGAGTTCGACCAGGCCTATGTCGATGATCTGGCACAGCATCTGCCGGAACTCCCGGACGAGAAGAAGGCGCGGCTGATCGGCTCGCTAGGCCTATCGCCCTACGACGCCTCGGTGCTGGTCTCGGAAAAGCCGATCGCCGACTATTTCGAGAAGGTGGCCTCGGGGCGCGACGGCAAGCTTGCCGCCAACTGGGTCATCAACGACCTGCTGGGCGCTCTCAACAAGGCTGGCAAAGATATTGAAAACGCTCCGCTTTCGCCTGAGCAGCTCGGTACCGTCGTCGACCTGATCAAGGAGGGCACGATCTCCGGCAAGATCGCCAAGGACCTGTTCGAGATCGTCTGGAACGAGGGCGGTGATCCGCGCCAACTGGTCGAAAGCCGCGGCATGAAGCAGGTGACAGACACCGGCGCCATCGAGAAGGCGGTCGACGAGGTCATCGCCGCCAATCCGGACAAGGCCGAGCAGGCGCGCGCCAAGCCGACCATGGCCGGCTGGTTCGTCGGCCAGGTGATGAAGGCGACCGGCGGCAAGGCGAACCCGCAGGCGGTCAACGAGCTGGTCAAGGCCAAGCTCGGCATCGAATAGAGCGATGTTCGTCCGCACCGCCAGCGAGCACGATCTTGTTGCGATCCGCGCGCTGCTGGTCGAGACGTGGTATGCGATCTATGACGCCATTTACGGCGCCGAGCATGTAACGGCGATCACCGACGACTGGCATTCTCTTGCTTCGCTCAAGGCGCAGCTGGCCCGGCCGAATTCCGAATTCCTGGTCGCTGACGATGGCAAGCGGCTTGGCGGCATGACTTTCGCGACCGCCACCACCGACCCGAAGATCGTCCTTCTGAACCAGCTCCACGTATCTCCGGATTGTCAGCGGCAAGGGATCGGCCAGGCGCTGCTCGACGAAGTCGAGGCCAGTTTTCCGCAGATGCGGACGCTGCGTCTGGAGGTCGAGCAGGCGAATGCGGCGGCGATCGCCTTCTACGAGGCGAACGGATTTCGGACGGCAGGCAGGACAGCGGATTGCGGCGGCAGTTCGGGATGGCCCGCGCTCATCCTGGAGAAGCGGCTCGGCTAAAGCGCCGGCGGAGCGGCAGGGATTTCCACATTGTCGATCAGCCTGGTGGTGCCGAGCCAGGCCGCCGCGAGCAGGCGGCCGTCGCGGTCTCGTCGCCAGGGCGCGAGCGTTGCGGCCTCCCGCGCGGCGACGTAGTCGACCTTCCGAAAGCCCGCCCTGACGAGCGCTTCGGCAGCCTCACTCACCACACGTGCCTCATCCGCGCCGGACGCGAGTTCGGCCGCGGTCTGACGCAGAACCACGTTGAATTTGCGCGCGATCTCGAACTCGGCCGCGCCGAGATAGGCGTTGCGCGACGACATGGCGAGGCCGTGGGAATCACGCACGGTCGGCGCGCCGACGATCTCGACCGGCAGATCGAGATCACGGCACAACTGCCTGACAACGCAAAGCTGCTGGTAGTCCTTCTCACCGAACACGGCACAGTCGGGCGCTGCCTGCAGGAAAAGCTTGGCCACGACAGTGGCGACGCCGTCGAAGAAGGCAGGCCGAAAATCCGTCTCCAGGCCGGAGGAGGGGCCTCCGACCGAGATTTTGGTGGCGAAGCCGGCCGGGTACATTTCCGCCACGCCTGGCGTGAAGGCCAGATGCACGCCTGCTTCCCGCAGTTGGTCGAGATCGCGGGCCAATTGGCGCGGATATTTGTCCAGATCCTCGGTCGGCGCGAACTGGGTCGGATTGACGAAGACGGAGACGACGCAGCGCTCCGCCTTTTTGAGCGCGATCCTGACCAGCGAGATGTGGCCGTCATGCAGCGCGCCCATGGTCGGCACCATGGCGATCTTGAGGCCATCCCGGCGCCAATCCCGGATCTGCGCGCGAAGGGCCGCAACGCTCTCGACGACGATTGGCCCGCTCATGCCTGGTCCTTGCCCGATGCCGCCGAAAAAACGTGGTCAGGTCCGGGAAATGCGCGGCTGCGCACCTCGTCGGCGTAACGCGCCGCCGCATCCGCAATGGTGTCGCGCAGCTTTGCGTATTCCTTGACGAATTTCGGCACGCGGTCGACGGTCATACCGATCATGTCGTCTACGACCAGGATCTGGCCGTCGCAGTCGCCGCTGGCGCCGATGCCGATGGTCGGGATCGCGATATGGCGGGTGAGATCCGAAGCCACCGCCTCGAC
>NZ_RZSV01000247.1:0-7319 GCF_004023205.1 Mesorhizobium sp. M1A.F.Ca.IN.020.03.2.1
CCTTGGGCGCGAACCAGAGCGGGGTTTCCAGTCCCCACGAGTCGCCCATGACCGCATTGTTGGCGAGCATCGTGTCGTAGAGCGGCGTCGTCTGCGCCGGCCGGGCGGCCGGCAGTTCCTCGTTCGGAAAGCGGATCGAGAAGCGCCGCGAATAATTCTCGCGCACCTTGGCGTTGGTGTAGCGCAGCGTCGCCCATTCGCCGAAGCGGGCGACATCCATGCCCCAGACGTCGAAGCCCGGATCGCCGTGCACCATCCAGTTGGACAGCGCCAGGCCAACGCCGCCGCCCTGGCTGAAGCCGGCCATGACGGCGCAGGCACACCAGAAGTTGGTCAGGCCCTGGACTGGGCCGACCAGCGGGTTGCCGTCGAGCGCGAAGGTGAAGGGGCCGTTGATGATCTGTTTGATGCCGGCCTTCTCGATGCCGGGGAAATGCTTGAAGCCGATCTCCAGCGACGGCGCGATGCGGTCGATGTCGGGTGGCAAGAGTTCATGACCGAAATCCCAGGGCGTGTTGACCGGCGACCATGGCTTGCAGGCTTTTTCATAGGTGCCGAGCAGGATGCCGTTGCGCTCCTGGCGGGTGTAAATCTCGCCCTTGAAGTCGAGCACGCCGATCATCTCGCGGCCGGTCGATCTGTTGAATTCCTCGACCTCCGGCATCGGCTCGGTGAGCAGGTACATGTGCTCCATCGCCAGCACCGGCAGCTCGACGCCGACCATGCGGCAGATCTCGCGCGCCCACAGCCCGCCGCAATTGACGACATGCTCGGCTTTCACCGTGCCTTGCTCGGTGACGACGTTCCAGGTGCCGTCGGCTTCCTGCGTCAGCTCGACGACGCGGTTGCGCAGCACGATCTCAGCGCCGAGTTTTCGCGCGGCCTTGGCGTAGGCGTGGGTCGTGCCGGAGGGGTCGAGATGGCCTTCGACGGGATCCCACATGGCGCCGACGAAATTCTTCTCGTCCATCAGCGGGAACATCGCCTTGGCTTCGGACGGCGTGATCAGCTCGGTATCCATGCCGAGATAGCGGCCCTTGGCGTGGGCGAGCCGCAGGAAATCCATGCGCTCGGGGGTATCGGCCATCATCACGCCGCCGGTCAGATGCAGCGAGCAGGACTGGCCGGAAAGCTCCTCGATCTCCTTGTAGAGCTGGACGGTATAAGCCTGCAGCTTGGCGACGTTCGGGTCGCCGTTCAGGGTGTGGAAGCCGCCCGCCGCGTGCCAGGACGAGCCGGAGGTCAGCTCCGAGCGCTCGATCAGCATGATGTCGGTCCAGCCGGCCTTGGCGAGGTGGTAGAGCACCGAGCAGCCGACGACCCCGCCGCCGATGACAACCGCTTTAACGTGGGATTTCATGAAGATAGGTCCGTTTTTGCAGAGACTGAATCGAGTGAGCGGGGCGTGAAAGATCAAAAATCGGTCGGCGCGCCGCCTTCGGTGCGGCGCTTCTCGACGAAGTCGTTGAGCTCCTCGCGGATGGCCGGGTCCATATACGGCTCTTCGTATGCTGCGAGGCGCTCCTTCCACACCTTGTTGGTGCGTTCCAGCGCCGTCGGCGAGCCCGCCTCGGTCCAGGTCTCGAAATTGCGCCAGTCGGAGACGATCGGCGAGTAGAAGGCGGTCTTGTAGCGCTTCTGCGTGTGCTGGGTGCCGAAGAAATGGCCGCCCGGGCCGACCGACTGGATGGCGTCGAAGCCGAGCGCGTCTTCGGAGAGATCGAGCGGGGTGAGAAATTCGGCCACCATCTGCAGGAGGTCGATGTCGAGGATGGTCTTTTCATAGGAGCAGCGCAGGCCGCCTTCCAGCCAGCCGGCGCCGTGCATCATCAGATTGCCGCCGCCCTGGATGGCGCCCCAGAGCGAAAAGACGCTTTCATAGGCGGCCTGAGCGTCGACCGTGTTGGCGGCGCAGGTGTTGGAGGTCCGGTAGGGGATATTGTAACGGCGGGCGAGCTGGCCGCCGGCGAGCTGCGCCTTCATGTATTCGGGCGTGCCGAAGGCCGGTGCGCCCGACTTCATGTCGACATTGGAGGTGAAGCCGCCATAGCCGACCGGCGCGCCCTTCTTCACCATCTGGGCAAAGGCGATGCCGGAGAGCGCCTCGGCATTCTGCTGCACCAGCGCGCCGGCGATGGTGACGGGCGCCATGGCGCCGGAGAGCGTGAACGGCGTGACGATCACCGCCTGGCCCATGCTCGCCATTTGGATGATGCCTTCCATCATCGGCACGTCGAGCTTGAGCGGCGAATTGGTGTTGATGATGGTGAAGACCGACGGCTCCTCCATCAGCTGCTCGCGGCTGACGCCGCGCGCGATGCGGGCGATCTCGATGCCGTCGACATTGCGTTCCTTGCCGAGCGAATAGATGTGGAAGACCTTGTCGGTCAGCGTGGCGAGGTCGCGGATGCATTCGAGATGCCGGACCGAGGGATGGATGTCGATCGGCTCGACCGGATAGCCGCCGGTGCACTGCAGGATGTTGTGCATCTGCGCCAGGCGCAGGAAATTGCGGTAGTCGACCTGGTTGCCGGGGCGGCGGCCGCGGTCGAGGTCGGAGCAGTTCGGCGCCGAGGCCATCATCGACAGGATAACGTTGTTGCCGCCGAAGCGCAGATTGTGCGCCGGGTTGCGGGCGTGCAGCGTGAACTCCGGCGGACAGTACGCGATGAGCTCGAGGATCATGTCGCTGTCGAAGCGAACGCGCTCGCTGCCTTCGCGAACGTCGGCGCCATGCGCCTTCATGATGCGGCGGGCTTCGTCATGCAGCACGTCGACGCCGATCTCCTTCAAAACGCGCAGCGAGGCGAGGTGGATCGATTCCAGTTCGTCGTCGGACACCAGCCTGGTGGGCACCAGCGGGTTCTTAAGCTGCCGGAACGGCGGCTGCTCGAAGGCTGCCGATCCGCCGGCACGTTTGCCAGCACGGCCGCCGCGGCGGGCGCGATCTGTTGCCAATGCCGGTTCGGCGGGGTGAAGTGCGGCAGTCATGAGAGGCCTCGTGGGGATGCGAAAGTGGTCGGCATAATGGACCGGCGGCAATGCTGCCGGTAAGGAGGCGGCGACCACTAGGGCGAGGGAAGCGACATGACGGAAGGGCAGATTGCCCGCCGAATTGCCGCCGCCAAAGCATTCCCTGCCGGCGTTCCTGACAAGGATTGGCTGGAACATGCGCCCTTGCCGTCAGTTGGCCCTTACGGCTGTCGCCGGCAGCGGCTAAGCCTGCGTTGAATGCAGCAGGAATGATGGCTCTGGCGAAATCAGAGACCGACGAAACGGTGCAGTGGGCCGCGATCACCGGCGTGATCGCGACCGTGTCGGTGTTCGCCATCGCGCAGGGGCTTTCTTATCCGCTGCTGAGCTTCATCCTGCAGCGTCAAGGCGTGTCGCCGGCGGTGATCGGCCTGTCGGCCGCGATGACGCCGGTCGGTTTCATCCTGTCCTCGCCGCTGATCCCGGGGCTGGCGCGCCGGTTCGGAGCGGGGCGGACTGCGCTCATCTGCGCCGGGCTCTCGGCCCTGGTGCTGGCGCTGATCGGCTGGACGCAGGACGTCTATTTGTGGTTCCCACTGCGCTTCCTGGTCGGCGTGGTCACCAATCCGCTTTATGTGCTCAGCGAAATCTGGGTGATCGCGCTGGCGCCGCCGTCGCGGCGCGGGCGCGTCATGGGCATCTATTCGACCATCATCTCGGCTGGGTTCGCGGCCGGACCGATCTGCCTGCTGGCGGTCGGCACGGAGGGTTGGCCGCCTTTTCTGGTCGGCATCTTTGCTTTTCTTTTCTGCGGCGCCTGCCTGGCGGTCGTGGTGAAACGTCTGCCCAGGGTCGACGAGGCAGGTGAAAAAGTTTCGGTGCTCGGCTTCATGCCGCTCGCCTGGCTGCTCCTGTCGGCGGTCGTTGCTGCCGCCGGTTTCGAGCAGTCGGTGCTGGCGCTGCTTCCCGTCTATGGCACCCACTTCGACATTCCCGAGACGCGCATGTCGGCGCTGCTGTCGACGATGATCGCCGGCAACATCGCCATGCAGGTGCCGCTCGGCCTGCTCGCCGAAAGACTGACGGCGCGCCTCGTGCGCTTCGGCTGTGTCTCGGTGACGGTTCTTGGCTGCGCGCTCTTGCCGGCGCTCATCGAGACGCCGCTGATCTGGCCTTGCGTCTTCATCTGGGGCGCGGTGTCCTACGGGATCTATACGATGTCGATCATCGAGCTTGGCGAGCGTTTTACCGGCTCGGCGCTGGTCGCGGGCAATGCCGCCTTCTCCTTGATGTGGGGCGTCGGTGGCATCCTCGTGCCGCCGCTGACCGGCGGCGTGATGGACTTGATCGGCGCCGCGGGGCTTCCGGTGACGCTCGGCGCGATCTGCGCGGCGCTGGCTGTAGTCACCGTCAGTCGCCGGCGGGTGATGTAGGGCCGGCTGGCTGAGCGCAGGCCGCTCTGCTCTTGAATGTTGGCGCGGCGAACGCGATGTAGGCAGGGCCGCCAGACCCGGAGACCCGCATGACCAGCCCGATGACCCAAACACAGCCTGAATTGCCGGTCGAGGATCCTTTCCTGTGGCTGGAGGATCGCAACGGCAAGGAAGCGCTTGAGTGGGTCCATCGCCAGAATGCGACGACTGTCGCCGAACTGCAGGGCGATCCATCCTATCAGGCGGCATTCGAGACCGCGCTCGACCTGATGACGGCCGAGGACAATATCCCGGTCGGATCGGCGCTCGCCGGTTACGTCTACAATTTTTGGCAGGACAAGACCAACGCGCTGGGCTTGTGGCGCCGCGCGACAATCGCCTCCTACAAGACCGACAAGCCGGATTGGGAAACGATCCTCGATTTCGATCAGCTCTCGGCCAAGGAAGGCGTGAAATGGGTGTTCGGCGGCGCGAGCCGGCTCTATCCCGATTTCGACCGCTGCCTGCTGTTCATGTCGCCGGACGGCGGCGACGCCAGCGAGATGCGCGAGTTCGACATTGCGAAGAAATCCTTCGTCGAGGACGGGTTTCGGGCACCGGCTTCGAAGTCGGGGTTTTCCTGGCTGGACAGGGATACGGTGATCGTCTCGGCGGCTTTCGAGGACGAGGACAAAACTCAGTCAGGCTATCCGCGGGTGATCAAGCTCTGGCGGCGTGGCACGAAGCTGGAGGAGGCGACGCCGATCTTCGAGGGCGAAAAAAATCATCTCGCGGTCGGCGGCGGCGTGGAGTTCGATGGCGACAAGAAACATGTCATGCTCGGCAAGACCATCGACTTCTTCACCTCGCACAGTTTCCTTCGGCTGGCTTCGGGCGAGAACCGGCGCATCCCGCTGCCCGACGACGCGACCGACACCGCGATCTTCAAGGGACAGCTGGTCTTTGGCGTCCGCAGTCCGTGGACGGCGCCGGACGGCACGCGCTGCCTGCCGGATGGGCTCTATTCCGTGGATTTCGACCGCTGGATTGAAACCGGTTCGTTCGAACTGGTCGAGACGCTGCTCAAACCGGAGCCCCGCGTTTCAATCGCAGGTCTCGCGAGGACGCAGGACCGGCTGTTCATCAACCTGATGGACAATGTGCGCGGCAAGGTCGTCGTTTGCGACCGCACCGGCAATGGCTGGTCGGTGAAGCCGGTCGACCTGCCCGACAAGGGCAATGTCGGCATCAGCCATGCCGAGCATTTCGGCTCCAGCGTCTCCTTCTCCTTCACCGATTTCCTGACGCCGAGCTCGATCATATGGTCGGACGACAATGGCGACACACTTCAAACCGTGAAATCGCAGCCGGCGCGCTTCGATGCATCGCCCTATGTTTCGGAGCAGTTCGAGGCGCGCTCGAAGGACGGCACGATGATCCCGTATTTCGTCGTCAGGCGGCGCGACCAGACGGGACCGGTGCCGGCGCTGCTCTATGGCTATGGCGGCTTCGAAGTACCGCTCTTGCCCGGCTATGCCGGTATCCGCGGCAGGCTCTGGCTGGACAAGGGCAATGCCTATGTGCAGGCCAATATCCGCGGCGGCGGCGAGTTCGGCCCGGCGTGGCATCAGGCGGCGCTCAAGGGCAAGCGCCAGAAAGCGTTCGATGATTTCGCCGCGGTCGCCGAGGATGTGGTCAGGCGCGGCATCACCACGGCGGCACAACTCGGCATCCAGGGCGGCTCGAATGGCGGCCTGCTGACCGGCGTCTCGCTGACGCAGCGTCCGGAGCTGTTCGGCGCCGTCATCATCGACGTGCCGCTGCTCGACATGCTGCGCTACACCGAACTGCCGCCCGGTGCCTCGTGGATGGCGGAATATGGCGATCCGTCAAAGCCGGAGGAGGCTGCATGGCTCGCCGCCTATTCACCCTATCAGCGTGTGGCGACCAGTGCCGTTTATCCGCCGGTGCTGCTGATGACCTCGACCGCGGACGACCGCGTCCATCCGGGGCATGCGCGCAAGATGGCGGCGCGGCTCCAGGCCGCCGGTCACGGCAAGACGCTGTTCTTCGAGGAGACCGAAGGCGGCCATGGCGGGCGCGGCGATCGCCGGCCCCAGGCCGCGCAAACGGCGATGCGCTACGTCTTTCTGCAGCGCACGCTTGCCGGTCCAGCTTGAATTGCTGGCCGTTGGCGGCTTAAGGTGCCGCCATGGTCCGCATCAGCACATCAGGCGCCTTCGGGGTCGCGGTGACGCCGTCACCGCGCACGCTGCGCGCCGAGCTTTTGCGGCTGTGCGCCCGCATCGGCTATTCGCCGCCCCGTTTCCTCTGACGAATCCGCCCCGGCCACCGCCGGATTGATTCAAGAGGAAAGACAAACCCATGACCTATCAGAACTATTCGCTGAAGCAGCTTCAGCAGATCGATGCCGCGCATCACCTTCATCCCTTCACCGACCATAAGGAACTGCGTGAAGCGGGCTCTCGCATCATCACCCACGCCAAAGGGCCGTTCATCTATGATTCCGACGGAACGGAACTCCTCGACGGCATGGCGGGCCTCTGGTGCGTCAATGTCGGCTACGGCCGCGACGAACTGGCGGAGGCCGCCTACGCCCAGATGAAGGAGCTGCCCTACTACAACTCCTTCTTCAAGTGTTCGACGCCTACACCGGTGCTGCTGTCGCAGAAGCTGGCGGAACTGGCGCCGGAGCATGTCGGTCAGGTCTTCTACGGCTCGTCCGGCTCCGAGGCCAACGACACAGCGCTGCGGCTCGTGCGCCACTATTGGGCGCTCGAAGGCAAGCCTGAGAAGAACCGGATCATCTCGCGCAAGATGGCCTATCACGGCTCGACGATCGCCGGCACCTCGCTCGGCGGCATGGAGCCCATGCACAAGCAGCTCGGCGGCGCGGTGCCGAACATCGTCCAT
>NZ_RZSV01000248.1:0-7297 GCF_004023205.1 Mesorhizobium sp. M1A.F.Ca.IN.020.03.2.1
CACCTCGGCAATGGCGTCGAAACCAATGGCGTCGGCATCACCCGGTGTCGTGGCGCAAAGCTCGGCGACGGTCTGCAGCGCCTCGATGTCGGTAATCAGCTTTTCGAACGAGACGCTCAAGCCGCCCTCCAGCCAGCCTGCCGCATGGATGCAGACGGTGGCGCCGGCAAGCACCGAGCCCCATAGCGCGAACTGCGTCTCATGCGCCGCCTGCGCGTCGGAGACATTGGCGGCGCTGCCGCCGCCGGAACGCCAAGGCAAGCCGGTGAAGCGCGCGAGCTGGCCGGCGCCCAAGGTCGCCTTGATGTGCTCCGGCGTGCCGAAGGCCGGCGCGCCCGACTTCATGTCGACATTGGAGGAAAACGAGCCATAGACCACCGGAGCGCCGGGGCGCACGATCTGGGCGAGCGTCAGCCCCGCCAGCGCCTCCGCATGCTGCAGGGTCAGCGCGCCGGCGACCGTGATCGGCGCCATGGCGCCCGCCAGGCAGAAGGGCGTGATGATCGACACCTGGCCGAACCTGGCGAAGTCGATGATGCCTTGCGCCATCGGGATATCGAGCTGGCGCGGCGAATTGGTGTTGATGACGGTGTAGCAGAAGGCGCCGTTGCGAAATTCGTCCTCCGAGAGGCCGCGCGCCAGCCGGACCATCTCAAAACTGTCCTCGACCTGCGGCGTGCCGCGCGCGAAGACGAAGGGAAACTTGTCGGACAAGGTGAGCTGCGCGCGGCCGGTGGCAAAGTGGCGAAAGCGCGTGTCGACGTCCTGCGGCTCGATGCAAGGGCCGAGCATATGCAGCACGTCGAAATGCTGCAGGAGCTTCATGAATTCCTCGAAGGCGGCGAGCGTGCCCGGCCGCCTTCCGCGCTCGAGATCGGTGACGTTGGGCGCGCCGGAGCCGGCGAGGAATGTCATGGACCCAAGCTCGAGGATAAGGTCACGGGAGCGGGCGCCGCCATAGGCGGGGATCGAGCGCGGCGCGGACGCCAAGGCTGCCTCGACCATGTCGCGGCCGATCCGCACCATCTGGCTGTCCTCGTCGACCAGGGCCCCGGCCTTGGCAAGAATGGCGCGCGCCTCCGGCAGCAGCACCTTGATGCCGAGTTCTTCCAGCACGCGCAGCGCCGTGTCGTGGATTGCGGCGACCTGATCGTCGGAAAAGACCGGCTGCGGCAGGAAGGGGTTCTTCAGCGAACGATAGTTCGGGCGGCGGCTGGACTCGCTACCGGCCTCGCCGGTGCGTCCGCGCCGGCGTTCGCGCCTCTGATCGCGTGCGGCCTCATCAATCATGCCCAATCCCCCCTATTGCCGCATTGCCTCGCCCTTGGGGTCGTAGGGCGAGGCCGCGATGACGCGCGCCGGCCGTTCGACGCCGACAATGTGGACGGAAAGTTGCGTCCCCTCCCCGGCGAAATCGTCATCGAGCAACGCCAGGGCGACGCTCTTGCCAACCGTGTAGCCGTAGCCGCCGGAAGTGACGAAGCCGACGCGCCGGCCCTTGTGCCAGACAGGCTCGAAACCGCTGGCGTCGGCGTCGACGGCATCGACTTCCAGGGTCACGATCCGCCGGGCGACGCCCGCCTTGTGCTCCTTGAGAGCTGCTTCGCGGCCGACAAAATCGCCCTTGTCGAAGGCGACGAACCGGTCAAGGCCGGTCTGGCCGGGCGTGTAGCCTTGGGTAAACTCGCGCGACCAGATGCCGAAACTCTTCTCCAGCCGCAGCGCGTTGAGCGCGTAGTAGCCGATCTCGGCGAGACCAAGATCTTCGCCGGCGGCGAGCAGCGTCTCGCGCAGCGTCCCGTGCAGGGTGGCCGGGCAATTGATTTCGAAGCCGAGCTCGCCGGCGATCGACAGCCGGGCGACCCGGGCGCGAACCATGCCGATGTCGAACTCGGCGCAGGCCATGAACGGCAGGGTTTTGGCGGAGACGTCCTGGTGCGTGGTGCGTTCGACGACCTTCCTTGCATTCGGCCCGGTCACCAGGAAGCCGGACATCGCGTCCGAGATGTCGTTAACCGAGACGCCGTCCGCCATGTGCGCCTCGAACCAGCGCATGTGGAATTCGCGCAGGTAATAGGAGCCCATGATCCAGTAGTCGCCGCCGCCCCAGTTGAGCACGGTAAGGTCGCCCTTCAGCCTGCCGTCATGGCCGAGCATCGGGGCAAGCTTCGCGCGCCGAGGCTTCGGCAGTTTGCAGGCAAGCAGCCGGTCGAGCCAGGCCTCGGCGCCGGGACCGGACACGGCGTAGCGCGAGAAGGCCGTGGTGTCGACGAGGCCGGCGGCGCGGCGCACCTGCAGCACCTCATCGCCAACGATGTCGAAGGCGTTGGAGCGCTTCAGCGTCGTCTCCTCGCGAAAACCCATTGGCGCGAAATAGGCCGGGATTTCCAGCCCCCATGAGGCCATCCACTCGGCGCCGGCCGCGCTCATGCCGTCGTAGGCGCCGGGCCGCTTCAGCGGCCGGCCCGCCGGCAGCCGCTCGTTGGGGAAGGTCATGACGAAGCGACGGGCGTAGAACTGGCGCGTGGTTTGCCTGAGATACTCGCGGTTGGCGGCGAACGCGCCGTAGCGGGCGATGTCCATGCCGAAGATGTCGGCCTGCGGCTCGCCGTAGATCATCCATTCGGCCAGCGACTTGCCGACGCCGCCACCCTGGCTGAAGCCGGCCATGACGCCGCAGGCGACCCAGTAGTTCTTCAAGCCACGCACCGGGCCAACCAGCGGATTGCCGTCGGGGGTGAAGGTGAAGGCGCCATTGACCCATTTGCGGATGCCCGCCTTGGCCAGGCAGGGGAAGCGCTGATACGCCTTCGAAAGCTCCGGGCTGATGCGGTCGATGTCCTCGGGGATCAGCTCGATGCCGTAGTCCCAGGGCGCACCGTCCATGTTCCAATGGTTTGGGTTCTGCTCGTAGACACCGAGCAGCACGCCTTTGCGCTCCTGCCGAAGATAGGAGAAGCCGTCGAGATCGACGGCAAGGCCGAGCTCGTTGTCCAGGGCAGCGACCTCCGGAATGTCCTCGGTGACGAAATAATGGTGCTCCATCGGCGTCACCGGCAGGTCGACGCCTGCCATGAGGCCGACCTGCTTGGCCCACAGGCCGCCGGCGTTGACGACATGCTCGGCGACAATCGCGCCCTTCTCCGTAACCACATCCCAGCCGCCGTCCGCGCGCTGCCTGAGCTCGATCACGCGGTTGCGCAGGATCACATCGGCGCCGCGCTTCTTTGCGGCGCCCGCATAGGCGTGCGTCGTGCCGTAAGGGTCGAGATGGCCTTCGTTGGAATCGTAAAGGCCACCCAGCACATCGCTGACATCGACGATCGGGCAGATGTCCTTGATCTCCTCGGGCGTCACCAGGCGGGCCGTCTCGATGCCCACCGACTGGAACACCGCCCAGGCCGATTTCAGCCATTCCCAGCGCTGCGGATCGCTTGCCATGTTGACGCCACCGGTCATGTGCAAC
Organism: Mesorhizobium sp. M1A.F.Ca.IN.020.03.2.1; assembly: GCF_004023205.1. Taxonomy (NCBI): domain Bacteria; kingdom Pseudomonadati; phylum Pseudomonadota; class Alphaproteobacteria; order Hyphomicrobiales; family Phyllobacteriaceae; genus Mesorhizobium; species Mesorhizobium sp. M1A.F.Ca.IN.020.03.2.1. The sequence goes on from NZ_RZSV01000248.1 coordinate 3,467, forward strand.
CCGGCATCCTGGCCGGACTCGGCCTCGATCTCGCGGTAGAGCTTGATCGTGTAGTCCTGCAGCGCCGCGACATTGGGATCGGCGTTCAGCGCATGGAAGCCGGCCGCCGCGTGCCAGGTCGATCCGGCCGTCAACTCGGCGCGCTCGATAAGCGCCACGTCGCTCCAGCCGAAGCGCGTCAGGTGATAGAGCACCGAGGCGCCGACCACGCCTCCCCCGATGACGACTGCCCGGTAATGCGATTTCACGAGCCTCTCCCTCTCGTTGGAGAGCCTTACGATACACGTCCTGTACAGGAGTGTCTAGACACAAGTGTACAGATCGCTTGCGCGCCGCTTCCCGCCATGCCTATTGTGCGGCCATGATCATGACCGCCCCGCAGGCCGAACCGGTTCTCGGCAACATCAAGGTCACGCGCTCGGACTGGATCAATCTGGCGCTTGAGACGCTGGTTTCAGACGGTATCGAGAGCGTGCGCGTGCTCACCCTCGGCCAGAAGCTCGGCGTGTCGCGCTCAAGCTTCTACTGGTATTTCGAAAGCCGGCAGGATCTGCTCGACCAGTTGCTCAAGCATTGGCACGACACCAACACCACTGCGATCGTCGAGCGCGCCCGGCGCCCCGCCGAAACCATCATCATGGGCGTGATGAACGTATTCGAATGCTGGGCCGACGAGCGCCTCTTCGACCCGAGGCTCGATTTCGCCGTGCGCGAATGGGCGAGGCGCTCGGCAGACGTGCGGCAGATGATCGACCAGGCCGACGACGAGCGCCTCAGCGCCATCCGCGACATGTACCGCCGGCACGGCTACGACGACGAGGACGCCTTCATCCGAGCGCGTGTGCTCTACTACATGCAGATCGGCTATTACGTGCTCGACCTCAAGGAACCGGTCGAGGCCCGCGTCAGCCATCTCGCCGCCTATCTGCGCTCCTTCACCGGCCAGGAGCCGACCGAAGCGGATGTGGCGCATTTCATGCGCTTCATCGCGGCGCGCTGATGACTACCCGCCGTTCACGGCCGATTGACCTCCATTCAACAAAGCTTGTGCTGTGGCTTCGCTGCCCTTGTGAGCAGTGATAAAATGGTCGAATAGTTTGGCAGGGTGCCACCTGAAACTGCCCGCATGCTGTTTTCGGGCGAAAGCGCATTGGGGCGGAAGTCTGGAATGCCAACTCCTTCGAAACCACGCAAGAGAAGAGGCCGGATCGCCTCGGCGGCTCTTGCCGTCGATGCGTGGCTCGATTCCTCGCTCTACGAGATCAGCTTCAAAGCGCGCGAATTCTGGGAGGCCGCAACCATCTTTTCCCGCCGCTTCCGCCTGCATGGCTGGCGGCGCGCCATCATCGAGGTGCTGAGCGAAGGGTTCACCATGGGAGCCGGCGGCTTCGTGGTGCTGTTGGCGCTGGCCATGCCGGCGTTCGAGATCACCGCCGGCGATTGGCGCAACCAGGGCGATTTCGCCGTCACCTTCCTCGACCGCTACGGCAACGAGATCGGCCAGCGCGGCATCATCCAGCGCGATTCCGTGCCGGTCGACGAGATGCCGGATATCGTCATCAAGGCGGTGCTGGCGACCGAGGACCGCCGCTTCTTCGATCACTACGGCATCGACGTTCTCGGCCTGTCGCGCGCGATCTTCGAGAATGTGCGCGCCAATTCGGTGGTCCAGGGCGGCTCCAGCATCACCCAGCAGCTGGCCAAGAACCTGTTCCTGTCCAACGAGCGCACCTTGGAGCGCAAGATCAAGGAAGCTTTCCTGTCGCTCTGGCTGGAGGCCAACCTCTCCAAGAAGGAGATCCTCCAGCTCTATCTCGACCGCGCCTATATGGGCGGCGGCACGTTCGGCATCGAGGCGGCGGCGGATTTCTATTTCGGCAAGAGCGTCAAGGACCTGAACCTCGCCGAGGCGGCAATGCTGGCCGGCCTGTTCAAGGCGCCCACCAAATACGCCCCGCACATCAACCTGCCGGCCGCCCGTGCGCGCGCCAATGTGGTGCTCTCCAACCTTGTCGACGCCGGCTTCATGACCGAGGGCCAGGTGCTGCAGGCGCGGCTGCATCCGGCAGATGTCGTCGACCGCGGCGAGCAGAAGAGCCCCGACTATTTCCTCGACTGGGCCTTCGACGAGGTCAAGAAGATCGCCAAGCCCGGCCAACACTCGCTGGTCGCCCATACGACCTTCGACGCCAATATCCAGAAAGCGGCCGAAGAGTCGGTCGAATTCCATCTCCGCCAGTTCGGCAAGGAATACAACGTTACCGAGGGCGCGGTGGTGGTGATCGAGACCAACGGCGCGGTGCGCGCCATTGTCGGCGGCCGCGATTATGGCGCCAGCCAGTTCAACCGCGCCACCAAGGCGCTGCGGCAGACCGGGTCGTCGTTCAAGCCTTATGTCTATGCCACAGCGATGGAGCACGGCTTCACGCCGGACTCGGTGGTTTCCGGCGGCGCCGTCAGTTGGGGCAGTTGGTCGCCACACAATTACAATGGCGGCTCGGCCGGCAACGTCACGCTGCTCACGGCTATCGCCAAGTCGATCAACACCGTGCCGGTGCGGCTCGCCAAGGACTATCTCGGTATCGGGCCGATCAAGGCGATGGCCGAATCCATGGGTGTCGAATCGCCGCTGGAATCGCACAAGACCATGGTGCTCGGCACGTCCCTCATGACGGTGATGGACCAGGCGACAGGCTACAGCGTCTTCGCGCAGAACGGCTTCGTCGGTTCCCGGCACGGCATCACGCAGCTCGTTACCCGCACCGGCGACGTCGTCTATGACTGGGCCAAGGACGCGCCGCCGCCGCACCGTGTGCTGTCGGAAAAAGCTCTGAAATACATGAACACCATGCTGGCCGCGGTGCCGGCGATCGGCACGGCGCGGCGCGCGCAGCTTCCCAACATCGTCGTCGCGGGCAAGACCGGCACCACGCAGTCCTACCGAGACGCCTGGTTCGTCGGTTTCACCGGCAACTACACGGCCGCCGTCTGGCTCGGCAATGACGATTTCACGCCGACCAACAACATGACCGGCGGGTCGCTGCCGGCGATGGTCTGGCAGCGGCTGATGGCCTATGCACACCAGAACATCGATCTGAAGCCGATCCCTGGCCTCGATCATCCCTGGGTCGACCCGGAGGTCGCGGCCAAGGCCGAGGAAGAGGCGAAGAAGGAGGCCGCTGATGCCGCGGCGCAGGCAGAGGCCGAGCGCCCGCCAGTGCTTTCCAGCCGCACCACGCAGACGCTGAGGGCAATGACCAAAGCCTTCCAGGCGGCACCCGCTCTCAACGCACCTACCCTGCCGGAGACGCTGTCCGCGCTTTGAACCTTCGTTCGACGCATGCGCTTGCCCCGAAACCGGTCCCACTTTCGAGTGAAATACTTAGCGGAGACTAGGCAATCTCAGCCCGGCCCATTCGCCGGGTGGGATCTCAGCCCCGACACGGAAGTTGAACGACAAGACCCTTGTCGCACCGGCGTCGACCTCGCACCGGAAGCTCAGGCGGTACCATGTGGTTGCCGTGCTGAAGGCGGCCACCGGAGGGTTAAGGACATTGCCCACCTTCAGCGGAATGGATGGCAGCCATTTGGGAGAATAGGAGGCGCCCTGCAATTCCTCGTTCAAAACGCTGCCGCAAAGATTGGCAACCCGCTGGTCGCGAGGCACCTCGCTCATAGAGCTTGTGGCCAGCGCGTCGCCGGTAGCGCCCTGCGAATAGAGCTTTCGAACACCCGGAAGGCCGGAATAGATCGGCGACGCAGCAACGGCGGCGTTGGTAGAACTTGGCGTCCCGGCGCTCTTGCTTCGGAACTTCGAGATCTTTGCCGGCC
>NZ_RZSV01000249.1:0-7294 GCF_004023205.1 Mesorhizobium sp. M1A.F.Ca.IN.020.03.2.1
AGTTGTTCCTGTTCGGGGCCGCCTTGACAGGCGCAACTTGCGAGAGAAAGCTGCCAACAGGGCAGGGACGGCAAGCCGTTGCCTCAGAGGCGCCGCAAGCGCGCAACAGTCGAAGGAGTATCGTCTTGGCTGTCACCATCACCTCCCTCGTCCTTTTGCTTATCGGCCTGGTCCTCGGCGGCGGCGGCATCTGGCTGGTGACGTTGGGTGGCAGCTGGTACTACCTGATTGCCGGACTGGCCTTCCTGATCACCGCCTGGCTCGTTTTCCGCCGCAGATCGACAGGGCTCTGGCTCTATGCCGCGATCGTGCTCGCCTCGCTGTGCTGGGCGGTGTGGGAAACCGGCTTTGATTGGTGGCAGCTCGGCCCGCGCGGCGGCATCATCGTTCTCATCGCGCTCTGGCTGCTGACGCCATGGGCCAGGCGGGGATTCACCGGTCCGGACGGACGCGCTCCGCTCATCCTGGCGGTGCTCGCATCGCTTGCAGTGGCTGGCTATTCGATGACCGCCGATCCGAAGGACATCGGCGGCACGCTCAACACCGATAAGGTGACGCCGACGGCCAATCTCGGCGGCGACATGCCGGCGGGCGAATGGCATTTCTACGGCCGCACGCCGTTCGGCCAGCGTTACTCGCCGCTCGCTCAGATCACGCCGGATAATGTCGCCAAGCTGCAGCCGGCCTGGACCTACCGCACCGGCGACATGAAGGGTCCGGACGACATCGGCGAGACGACCTATCAGGTAACGCCACTCAAGGTCGGTGATGCGCTCTACATCTGCACGCCCCACAATTTCGCCATCGCCATCGATGCCGCGACCGGCAAGGAGAAATGGCGCTACGACCCGAAGATCAAGCTCGATCCCAACCGCCAGCACCAGACCTGCCGCGGAGTTTCCTATTACGCCGATGCGAAGATCGCGGCGGGCCAGCCCTGCGCGGCACGCATCTACCTGCCGACTTCGGACGCCCGGCTGATCGCTCTCGATGCCGCGAACGGGCAAGTTTGTCCGTCCTTCGCCGAAGGCGGCACGCTGAACCTGATGGCCAACATGCCCTTTCCGAAGTCGGGCTATTACTATTCGACCTCGGCGCCGCTCATCCTCGCCGGCAAGATCATCGTTGGGGGCGCGGTCAACGACAATTATTCGACCGAGGAGCCGTCGGGCGTCATCCGCGCCTATGACGCGGGCACCGGCGCGCTGTTGTGGAATTGGGATTCCGGCAAACCGGATCAGACGACGCCGCTGCCGGCGGGGCAGAACTACACCAACAACTCGCCCAACATGTGGTCAACGGCGAGCGCCGACGAGAAGCTTGGCCTGCTCTACCTGCCGCTCGGCAACCAGACGCCCGACCAGCTCGGCATGGGCCGCAGCGCCGATGTCGAAAAATTCTCCTCCTCGATCACTGCGCTCGACCTCAACACCGGACAGTTGCGCTGGGTGCGCCAGACGGTGCATCACGACCTGTGGGACATGGACGTGCCGGCGCAGCCGACGCTGGTCGACATCACGACGGGGAGCGGCGTGGTGCCGGCACTGGTAGGGCCGACCAAGCAGGGCGATCTTTATGTGCTCGATCGGCGCACTGGCGAACCGATCATTCCGGTGAAGGAAGTGCCGGCACCGGGCGGAGCGATCGAAGGCGACCATACCTCGCCGACGCAGCCGTCCTCCGACCTGTCGTTCAACCCGAAGCCGCTGACCGGCGCCGACATGTGGGGAATCACCATGTTCGATCAGCTGGCGTGTCGGATCGAACTGAAGAGACTGCGTTACGATGGACGCTACACGCCGCCCTCGCTGCAGGGCACGCTGGTCTATCCCGGCAATTTCGGTGTGTTCAACTGGGGCGGCGTCGCGGTCGACCCGGTGCGACAGGTGATGTTCGGCATGCCGACTTATCTCGCTTTCACGTCGAAACTCATTCCGCGCGCGGACGTGCCGCCGCCCGGCGACACCAAGGGCAGCGAGCAGGGGCTCAACCGCAATGAGGGCGCGCCTTACGCGGTGGTGATGGGGCCATTCCTGTCGCCACTCGGCATTCCCTGCCAGGCGCCGCCCTGGGGCTATGTCGCCGGCGTCGACCTGAGAACCGGCCAGATCGCCTACAAGCATCGCAACGGCACCGTCTACGACATGACGCCGCTGCCCCTGCCGCTCAAGGTCGGCGTTCCAGGCATCGGCGGGCCGATGATCACGGCCGGCGGCGTCGCCTTCCTCGGGGCCGCCGTCGACGACTATCTGCGTGCATATGACCTTACGACGGGCAAGCAGCTCTGGCGCGCGAGGCTGCCGGCCGGCGGCCAGTCGACACCGATGACCTACACCGTCGCCGACGGCCGCCAGTTCGTGGTCATCGTCGCCGGCGGCCACGGCTCGGTCGGTACCAAGCCGGGCGATTATGTGATGGCTTACACGCTGCCCAAGTAGACGAGGACATCCAATCGCGCCGGCCTTTTTTCGCCGAGCACGTGGCCAAGCGCCTGCAGCGACGACAGCAAGCGCCGCCTCAGCCAGCCGCTACGCCGGCGGCCATCACGTTCCCGCCATTCCCCTTTTTGCCGTTCGGACCGGGCGGGGCCGCTCCGCAGTTTCCCGTCCCACCGTGACAGCACCATCAACTTTTTCGGAATGACCAAAATGTGATGGATGCAGAAGCCACCGGCAATCGTCATGGTCGAAGTTCGGATCGAGTGCCGTTGTCGCCGGCGGATGACTGGACCGTGCGCGTTCTAACCCTATCTTGCGCGTCAAACAGTCGTCGAGGAGAGCCATGACCGAACCTGTCGCCAAGCCTGTCGTCACACAGCCCATCATCACTCAGGCGATGATCGATGCCTATGACGAATATACGCATCTGACGCTCGACCGGCGGCGCTTCATGGAGCAATTGACTCGGCTCGCTGGATCGGGCGCCGCGGCCGCCGCGATCGCGCCGATGCTGGCTGCGAATTCGGCCAAGGCGGCGATCGTCGCCGAGAACGATCCGAGGGTGAAGGGCGAGGACATCACCTATCCCGGCAGCCGCGGCGAGATGAAGGGCTATCTGGTCAAGCCGGCGAATCACTCCGGCAAACTCGGCACGGTGATCGTCGTCCATGAGAACCGGGGGCTCAATGGGCATATCCGCGACGTCGCCCGGCGCGTGGCGCTGGAAGGCTTCGTCGCGCTGGCGCCGGACTTCCTGTCGCCGCTCGGCGGCACGCCAGCCGACGAGGACAAGGCGCGCGACATGTTCAGCAAGCTCGATGCTGCCCAAGTCGCGGCCGACGGCGTAGCCACGGTCGCCTATCTCAAGGCTTACCAAGACAGCAACGGCAAGGTCGGGGCGGTCGGCTTCTGCTGGGGCGGCGGCACGGTGAACACGCTCGCCGTCAATGCGCCGGACCTCAGCGCCGGCGTCGCCTATTACGGCATGCAGCCGAAGGCCGAGGATGTGCCGAAGATCAAGGCGGCGCTGCTGCTGCATTATGCCGGGCTGGACGAGCGCATCAATGCCGGCATCGACGCCTACAAGAAGGCGCTCGACGCCGCGCATATCGAATACACCGTCTATGTCTATGACGGCGCCAACCACGCCTTCAACAACGACACCTCGGCCGCGCGCTACGACAAGAAGGCGGCCGATCTGGCCTGGGGGAGGACGGTCGCCTTCCTTAAGGAGAAACTGGCCTGAGGTGTGTTGATATTCAGGTGAGCCCGGCCTGCGAATGGCGGCTTCCTGCGCTTCCGGTGCTCACGTACTTCAAAGTACGCTCCGCTCCGGTTCTCGGAATCCACCATTCTCGGCTCGGCCTGACCTGAAGCTCAACACACCTCGACGGCGGCGGATCACTCCGGCGCTGGCTTGTGCATGGCGACGCCCGCCACAACCAGCGCGATGCCGAGGCAATCGGTGAGGCTCGGAACCTGCCTGAGCACGACCACGCCGATCAGGGTCGCGGTGAGCGGCAAGAGCGATAGCATGAGCGCGAAGCTCGCGCGCGCCAGCCGCGCCATGGCGAGCTGATCGCAAATGTAGGGGATGACGGAGGAGCAGAGGCCGACGCCGATACCGGCGATCAGCAGTTGCGGCGCCGAGAAGGCTGGCAGCGCCTCGCTGAAGCCGACCGGCAGCACGACGAGCAAGGCGATCGCCATGGCGGTGCCGAGGCCGGCGATGCCGAGGCCAGTTCGGGCGATGCGGTGGCCCAAAACGATATAGCCGATGAACAGCGCGCCGTTGAGAAAAGCCCAGAACAGGCCGACGGGATCGCTCGACCACTTGACATCGATGAGCAGCAACGTGCCGGCGACAGCGATGGCGAGCGCCGCGAAATTGCGCGGGGTTCTGAGGCCGACCATCGCGACGCCTATGGTGCCGACAAATTCGATCGCGGCGACTAGCGAGATCGGCAGGCGGTCTAGAGCCAGATAGAAGGCGCAGTTCATCACCGCCAGGCAGGCGCCGAAGGCCAACAGCAGCAGGCGGGCCGAGCGGTCGGCGCGCGTGAAAACCGCCCATGGCCTGGTAAGCGGCGCGAAGACGAGCGCGGCCGTGGCGATGCGCAGCCAGGCCATGCCGAGCACGCCGACCTGAGCGAACAGCAGCACGGCGAAGGCCGGCCCAAGATAGTGGAAGATCGCGCTGACGCAGAACCAGACATGCGGCGGCACCGCATCGGCCAGTCCGGCGAGGGCAGGGCGTGCAGCGTCGGTGTCGCTGCCGGCCCGGTTTGTCGGACGAACTTGCGCTTCAGAATTCATAGGGTCATTATCGCAGGCGAACTTCGCGACTTATATGGATGATGCACGGCTCCGATCGCCGTTCACCTTCTGAAGAAAAGAGAATTATTCTGAAACGCCTTCGAAATGAAAATGGCGAGCTGGATGCGGCGGACCTGAAAATCCTGCGACTCCTGGAAAAGGATGCGCGCACCAGCACGGCGGAACTGGCGCGCGCCGTCGGGCTCTCGGCGCCGAGCGTGGCCGAACGCATTCGCAAGCTGCAGGAGAATGGCGTGATCGAAGCCTATACGGTGAAGATCAATCCGACGGCGCTCGGCATGAAGCTGTCGGCATGGCTGCGAATCAGGCCGGTCCCGGGGCAGCTTGCCGTGGTGGCCGGGATCATTCGCGACCTGCCGGAAATCGCCCAATGCGACCGAGTGACCGGCGAGGATTGCTTCATCGCGCTCGCGCATGTCGGCTCGGTGGCCGAGTTGGAGCGGGTGATCGACAAAATTATTCCCTATGCGATGACCAACACCGCCATCATACAGTCGTCGCCGGTCGAGGCGCGCTCGCCGCTTGGCAGTTTAAGGGAGCGCTGAAGGCTCAGTGTGACCGCGTCTGATGCGCGCCTGCTTGAGAATCGCGCGCCAGCGGATCATGTCGAAGGGGATGGGCTCGTTGTTATTGGCGATGTGGAAGATCTCGTTGTTGACGTTCTTCAACGATCGCCAGAAATCATAGTCGGTGATGCGCGGATCGGCCGCCAACCGCTCCACTTCGACCTTGATGTCGGTTTTCATGCACTGTCCTCGCACCGCATTCCGCCTGCCGCCCGCGCGTAAACCCGGTGCGGCGGTTTTCGAACGCGCCACTGAGTCGTTCAACAGACTCAATCGGCTTGTTCACGTTAAAACCTTGGTAAGGTTAACGCGGGTGTGCGGGTTTTCAAGCGCTCTTGCGTTTGATGCCGATCGAACGGCCGGCACGCTCCGGCATCGGCAACGCGGCGTGGGCGGCGCGCATGGCTTCAACCTGTGCCATCACATCGGCCGGGAAGGGAGCGACCCTCGGCCCGGCCATGTCGACATGCAGCGCAAGCTGCTCGGACGTCGCGGCCAGCCAGCCATCGACGTGGCGAATCTCCTGATAGGCCCTCAGCCGCTTCTCGTCGTGGTCGATGAGCTGGAACGAGACCTTCACCTTGTGGTCGAGGTGAAGCTCCTGCACGTAGCAGACATGGACTTCCGCCGTGTAGATGGTGAGGCGGCGGTCCCTGGCATAGTTCGGTCCCATGCCCATCAGCTCGAACGCTTCGTCCGAGCAGCGGTCGAACAGCACGTTGTAATAGGCCATATTGAGATGGCCGTTATAGTCGATCCAATCCTTCTCGATCGCCATCGGCTTGGAAATGATCGGCGCGGTCATCGTCATCTGGTTTTCCTTGATCGTCGCTGGACAGGGCCTGGCTGGTGAGGTTCTCTTCGCTCTGGCGCAATTCCGGTGCTTCACTCTTTTCCTGGAATTGCTTTAGGCATCATCCATAGCTGCATTACAAGAGTGGCCGCTGGTCCATTCGCGGAGGAATTCATGGCTTTGAGCGACCTCAACCCCGTCGAGCGCAACGAGAAAGGCATCGCCGCCGCACTCGGCATCCTCAAGCAGCGGTTCGGCGAGCGTTTTCAGACCGGCGAGGCGATCCGCGACCAGCATGCGCACACCACCACCTACATCCCGACCCAGGCGCCGGACGGCGTCGTCTTCGCCGAAACCACGCCGGAGGTGCAGGAGATCGTGCGCACCTGCGCCGCGCACCGCGTCCCGGTCATCGCCTTCGGCGTCGGCTCCTCGCTCGAGGGCCACACCAATGCGCCGGGCGGAGGCATATCCATCGACACCTCTCGCATGAACCGCATCCTCTCGGTCAATCCGCAGGATCTCGACTGCACGGTCGAGCCCGGAGTGACACGCGAGGATCTTAACCGCCATTTGCGCGACACCGGCCTGTTCTTCCCGATCGACCCCGGCGCCAATGCCTCGCTGGGCGGCATGGCGGCAACACGGGCGTCGGGCACCAATGCCGTGCGCTACGGCACGATGCGCGACAACGTGCTGTCGCTGACGGCGGTGATGGCCGACGGCGAGGCAGTGACGACCGGCAAACGGGCGAAGAAAAGCTCGGCCGGCTACGACTTGACTCGGCTCTTGGTCGGCTCGGAAGGCACGCTCGGCATCATCACAGCACTGACGCTCAGGCTGCAGGGCATTCCGCAGGCGATCTCCGGTGGCGTCTGTCCGTTCCCGACCTTGGAGGCCGCATGCACCGCAGTGATAGCGACCATTCAGATGGGCATCCCGGTGGCGCGCATCGAACTGGTCAACGCGTTGCAGATGCGGGCGATGAAGAGTTATTCGAAGCTCGACTATCCCGAGAGCCCATGCCTTTTCGTCGAATTCCACGGCAGCGACGCCGGTGTCGCCGAACAGGCCGAGACTTTCGGGATGATCGCCGAGGAGAATGGCGGCGGACCGTTCCTGTGGACCAGCGTCGCCGAGGAGCGGACGAAGCTCTGGAA
>NZ_RZSV01000024.1:0-40104 GCF_004023205.1 Mesorhizobium sp. M1A.F.Ca.IN.020.03.2.1
GGTCGGGCTTGCCGCGGCGCAACTCACCTATTGGAAGCTACAGGCGCAAGACTGGTGGCGCGAACGCCCCCGCTGACCACAGGGAGATCGACAGGTGATCGGCAGACTGCTGCTCAATTATCCGGACGCGGCGCGTCGCATCGGCATGTGCCTGGCGCTTGCCGCGTTCGCCGCAGGCCTCTACGGCCTTGGCATCAAAGCCGACTGGATCGGCAAGCTGGTCCCGAGCTCCCTCGAATGGCTTGCCGCCAATCCCGCGGCAGCGCGGGGCGTTTCGGCGGTGCTGATCGCGCTGATCGCGGCGGCCAACTGGAAAGCCCTGCAGCAACTCGGGCGCAAACAGCAGATCGTGGCCGTATGGATCGAGCTGTTCGTGCTGCTGATGCTGTTCTTCTATTCCTTCGACCTGTCGTTCTCTTTCATTGCCAGGAAGATCGGCTTCCTCGTCTCGCAGGGCGTGGTGACGACGCTCTACATCTCCGCCATTTCGATCGCCATAGCCACGGTCATCGCCTTCATCGGCGCCATAGCCAAGCTCTCCAAGAACGGCGTCGTCTATGGCCTGGCAACGTTCTACACCTCGCTGTTCCGCGGGCTGCCGTTGCTGATGCAGATCTACATCATCTATCTCGGCCTGCCGCAGGTCGGCTACGTGATCGGGGCCGTGCCCGCCGGCATCATGGCGCTGTCGCTTTGCTACGGCGCCTACATGACCGAAATTTTCCGCGCCGGCATCGAAAGCATTCCGCGCGGCCAGACCGAGGGCGCCACCGCGCTTGGCCTCAGCCCCAACCAGACGATGTTCCTGGTGATCCTGCCGCAAGCGATGCGCGTCATCGTTCCCCCGACCGGCAACCAGTTCATCGCGATGCTGAAGGATTCCTCGCTGATTTCGGTGGTCGGCGTATGGGAGATCATGTATCTGGCGCGCACGCAGGGCCAGACCGAGTTCCGGCACATCGAGATGCTGATCACCGCCTCGATGATCTACTGGCTGCTGTCGATCGGGCTCGAATTCCTGCAGTCCCGCATCGAGGAACGGTTCGGGCGCTCGCTGAAGCGCTGAACTTCAGTGCGGCATTCCCTCCTGGGGGAAGCCGCCGAGATGGCAGCAGGTCAGCGCGGCGCGGTCGCGGCCGCTTTCGAGACATTGCAACAGCGGCTTTTTGGCCAGCCAGGCGTGGAGAAAGCCGGCAATGAAACTGTCGCCGGCGCCGGTCGTGTCGACGACCGCGACCGGACGGATGCCGGTCTCGGCGCGCTCGCGGGCAGTGAACGCCATCGACCCCTCGGCACCGCGCATGACGACGGCGCAGCCTGCGCCGCGCGACAGAAGGTCCACCGCCATAGCCGCCGCGGCACCATAGGGTTCGCCGGTCGAGCAGAAGGCTATGCTCAGGCCCTCGACGCCGAGATTGGCCGGATCGGCGTTGACCGAAATGTCCTGCGAGACGCTGACGCCTGCCCGCGACAGGCGCCTGCGCAAGGCGCCGCCGTCATCCAGCCAGCCGATATGGACGTGATCCATCGCCTCCATGATGGCAAGTTCGGCCTCGTGCGGCGCGTATCCGGCGCAGGCGCCGAAATCCTCGGCGGCGATCAGCCGCTCACCTGACGGCAACACTTTGATGTCGGTCCAGGCGGTGTTGCGGTCGCCGACTCGCAGGTGGTCGACCACGACCCGATTGGCTTCGAGCTCGGCGCGGGTGCGCTCGCCTTCGGCGTCGCGGCCAACGGCACCGAAATAGAAGCTCCTATTGCCAAGCCGGGCGAGCTGGACGGCGACGTTGAGCGCGTTGCCGCCGACCAGCGAGCGCCCGATCGGCAAGCCGAGGCGGTCAGTGCAATTGTCGCCGACGGCGGCAAATCGAAATTGAGCCGTCATATCCCCTCTGCTACGCCGCTAAAGGCACGCGCTCAATAGGCTACGCGTTTATAGTAGCGGCGCGTCGTCAGCGGGTGGTTGCGGATTACCTCGAGATGAGCACTGACGCGTTCGAGGGCGGTGGCCAGCACGACCGGCGAAACCAGCGCGCGCACGTCCGCAGAAATGCCGGGCAGTTCGAAGGCGGCCGTGTCGAGCACCGTCGTCTTGTCCGTGTAGTTAGCTGCGAAATTCTCGACCCGCTCGGCCAGCGGCCGGGCGCTGTCCTCGCCCTTGAAGAGAACAACGCTCACGTCTTTTTCCACCAGCTCCAGCGTGCCGTGGAAAAAATCGGAGGCATGCACCGGACGGGTCCGGATCCATTGCATCTCTTCCAGGATGCACATGCCGTAATACCAAGCCTGCGGCCAGACGTTCCCGGCGCCGGTTATGATGTGATAGTCGGAGGCGGCCAGTTTTTGGGCGAAGTCGGCGGCTTGCTTTTCATAGCTCCGCTTCACCTCCAGCAGCAATCGCGGCAACTGCGCCAGCTCGGCGAAAATCCGTTCGGATTCGGCCAGCTCGCCGCGATGCTTCAGCACCGAAAGCGCGATGAACAGCGACTGGAGGTAGAAGGACTCGCAGGAGGTGTCGTCCTCAGCGAAGTTGACGAAGACGTGGTCCCCGCCCCTGCCGAGCGGCGTCTCCTCATGCCCAACCAGCGCGATCACCGTCGCTCCGATCTCCTTGATCCTAGCCAGCAGCGCCACGCTTTCCTTGGTGGTGCCCGAGAGCGAAGGCAGCACGACGATCGATTTCTCGGTCAGGTGCACGGATTGGGCAAGCTGCAGCTCGGCAGTGATATCGACGAAGGCGGGAAAGCCGGACCGGCGCTGCAGCAATTGTGCGGCCGGATGCATCAGAATCGCCGCGCCCCCGGTGCCGAGGAAGAAGATGTTTTGAGCCCCGGCGGCGAGACATTGCGCAACGGCGGTTTCGATGCGCTCCCGCAAAGCCACCGCCCCCGATTGAATGCGTACAAACCGGGCTTCGTCGAAATTGAGCATCGTTCCCTCGATCGCATCTGTTGTAAGACAACTGACATCTTGCTGAGCGCATTTCAAGAGAAATCTTGCGGACCGGCTCCGGTCCAATTGCGTATGCAGCAAGTGAGGCGCCACGACATGCCCCCGCTTGACCTAGCCGCGATTGTCCGACAACAAAAGGAGAGTTGGCACTATGGGGATCACGGACTTGGACGAGCCGCTTCGGGATGCGCGCACACTGGCGGTCCAGCTCCGCGACCGCCTTGCCGACCTGATCAGAAGCGAGGGGCTCAAGCCCGGCGACCGGCTGCCGACCGAGTCGCAGTTGACGCAGCGCTTCCGCATCTCGCGCCCTGCCCTGCGCGAAGCGCTGAAACTTCTCGAACAGGACGGCGCCATTTCCGTCACCCACGGCCTCGGCCGCTTTGTCACGGCGAACTCTGCCGTGCAGGTCGACCGGCCGATAACGATGTTCGAAAGCGTGACCGACATGTCGCGCCATTACGGCTACGACACCATCAACAAGGTTCTGTCGATCGCCGAGGAAACGCCCGATCCGGTGATCCAGCAGCAATTGCGGCTGGCCGACGGAGAGCGCGTCATAAGACTGGAACGGCTGCGGCTGCACAACGACGTGCCCCTCATCTACTCGCTGGATTACGTGCCGCGCAGCCTTTTGCCCGGCCGCCTTTTCGACATCGAATGGAGTGGTTCGCTGCTCGCGCTGTTGGAGAAACACCGCCATCAGCCGCGTATGTCGGCCGCCTCGGTTTCAGCCGTGACGCTGCCGGACGAAATCGTGCAGCGCAACGACCTGCGCGATTTCGGGCCGGCGCTGCTCATTACTGAAACCTGTTTCGATGCGACCGGGACACCGGTCGTCTATGCCGCTGTCTATCATCGCGGCAGCCATTTCGCCTTCAGCTTCGCACGGCGGTGACGCCCAACGCCGGCGATTCGGGCCGGCGACGGCGGTGTTCGCCGGGACGCTGCCGATTGGGAATTGAGTTCGAGAATAGCCTTCGAATAGGTCCTCTGGTCCACGCGTCTTTTGTTAGGTCCTGGCCAACGCTCTGAGACTCTTGTCCGGCAGCTTGCCAGGCCGCGATCCGTGGCGGGGTAGTCCGGCAGCGTTGCGCTCATCTGCATGTCGCCCACGGTCGAGACCGTCACCTCCCCGCCGGATCTCGAGAGCGCGTAGAGCTGTTCGCGGTGGCCCGGCAAGGAGAAGCTCACGGAATCCCGGTCGGCGGGCGCATCTGGCCTGCCGCAAACCTACGCCCGACGAGCCGCCTATCCCGGATCCTTAATTAGATTGCGCTCAGTCTCTAAATGGCATATAGATTTCGTACGCAATCTAAATATGGAGGCCGATCATGCGCGTGAGCCGCATTCAGGCTGAGAAGAACCGGCAGACCGTGATCGACGTGGCCAGCCGCCTTTTTCGGGAACATGGGTTCGACGGCATCGGCCTCAAGGATCTGATGAAGGGTGCCGGGCTGACCCAAGGCGCCTTCTACAAGCAGTTCGCGTCGAAGGAGGACTTGGTCGCACAGGCTTCCAGACGGGCGGTGGAGAGTACGGCTGCCCGATGGGCGACAGCGACCGCAGCCAATCCCAGCGATCCGCTTGGGGCGGTGATGGCATTTTACCTCAGCATGGGCCATCGCGAGCAAAGGATGGACGGCTGCCCGGTCGCGGCGCTCGGCTCGGATGCCGCCAGGCAGCGGGCCGAGGTGAAAGGGTCGTTCGAAGCCGGCATCAAGCAGTATCTCGAAATCATCGGCCGGTTGATCGCCGCGACCGACGTAGACGAGCCCAACAGCAAGGCCATGGCCATTCTTTCGACGATGGTCGGCGCGCTGACGTTGTCGCGCGTCGTCAACGACCCCGACCTCGCTCAGGCCTTTCTGGATGCGGCCACCGAACAGGTTCGCGACGCAGTCACGGCTTGAACCGCGCGGGACTGACGACCGGGATTGATAGGAGAATAGATGCGACGGATCGTTGTAACGGGCATGGGCGCGGTCACGCCGCTTGCGGCGGATGTCGAGACGTCCTGGTCGCGTCTCCTGGCCGGCCGCTCTGGTATCCGCAGGCTTGCGGACGAGGTGGTGGAAGATTTGCCGGCGAAGATCGGCGGCGTGGTTCCTTCCCTGGAGGATGATCCCCAAGCCGGCCTCGATCCGAACGGTTTCCTGGCGCCGAAGGATCAGCGCAAGGTCGACCGCTTCATCCTGTTCGCGCTGGCCGCTGCAGAAGAGGCGCTTGCCCAGGCGAGATGGAAACCGGCCTCGGAAAAGGATCGGGTTCGCACGGCGACGATCATCGCTTCAGGTGTCGGAGGTTTTCCCGCCATCACCGAGGCGGTACGGACCGTCGACCAGCGCGGCGTTCGGCGCCTTTCACCGTTTACGGTGCCGTCTTTCCTGGTGAACCTCGCGGCTGGCCACGTCTCGATCCGCTACGGCTTCAAAGGCCACATCGGCGCGCCGGTAACCGCATGCGCCGCCGGCATCCAGGCGATCGGCGATGCGGCTCGCATCATCCGCGCCGATGAGGCCGATATCGCTTTGTGCGGCGGCACCGAGGCATGCATGAACACCGTCAGCTTGGGCGGCTTCGCAGCGGCACGCTCGCTTTCGACCTCCTTCAATCACCGCCCCGATCAAGCTTCTCGTCCGTTCGACATGTCGCGGGACGGATTCGTCATGGGCGAAGGCGCCGGCATCCTGGTCATCGAGGAATTGAGCCATGCGCTGGCTCGCGGCGCGAAACCGCTCGCCGAGGTCGTCGGCTACGGCACCACGGCGGATGCCCATCATGTCACTTCCGGCCCCGAGGACGGCGATGGCGCGCGACGTGCGATGGAGATCGCGATTGCCCAGGCCGGCATCTCGCCACGCGACATCCGCCACCTCAATGCGCACGCGACCTCCACGCCGGTGGGCGACCTGGGAGAAATCGAAGCGATCAAAAGGGTCTTCGGCGCGGATTTCTCGATCGCCGTCAGCGGGACCAAGTCGGCGACCGGACACCTGCTCGGCGCTGCCGGCGGGCTCGGCGCGATCTTCACGATATTGGCGCTCAGGGACCAGGTGGCGCCGCCAACCCTCAATCTGGGCGCGCCCGATCCGGCCGGCGACGGCATAGACTTCGTCGCGAACCAAGCCCGGCCAATGGAAATGGACTACGCGATCTCCAATGGGTTTGGCTTCGGAGGTGTGAACGCCAGCGCGCTGTTCCGGCGCTGGGACGGACAGGCATGAACGGTCGAGCCGCTCCCTGGCTGCGGCTTTTGTTTCGGCCTTCCGATTTCCCCACTCCAGCCGCAAGAAAGTGATCTCATGGAAAAGACCAATCCTGGCGTCGCCCTCGTCACAGGCGCATCCTCGGGCATCGGGCGCGCAACAGCCGCAGCCCTCCGGAACGCGGGCTTTCGCGTGTTCGGAACCAGCCGTCGCGCGATCTCCGAACAGTCCGACGGCGTTACCATGCTGACCGGCGACGTGACCGACGACGCGTCCGTATCGAAGCTGGTCGAAGAGGTGCTGGCCGAAACCGGACGCATAGACCTGCTCGTCAACAATGCCGGCATCGGCCTGCTCGGCGGCGCGGAGGAATCCTCGACTGCGCAGGCTCAGGCGCTGTTTGATGTCAATGTCTTTGGTGTCATCCGGATGACCAACGCGGTGCTGCCGACAATGCGACGCCAACGGAGCGGCAGAATCGTGAATTTGAGTTCCGTGCTGGGCCTGATTCCGGCTCCCTATTCCGCTCTCTATGCGTCGACCAAGCATGCGATCGAAGGCTATTCAGAATCGCTGGACCATGAACTGCGCTCGTTCGGAATTCGCGTGGTGCTGGTCGAGCCCGCCTACACCCGCACGTCGTTTGAAGAAAATCTCGCCAGGCCCGATCAGTTGCTGGACATCTATGGCATCGCGCGCGCCGGCATGGATGTGGTTCTGCGGAAAGCCATCGAGACAGGCGATGCGCCCGAGGTCGTGGCCAAGACGGTCTTGCAAGCGGCGACCGCCTCCGTTCCACGGAGGCGCTATGCTGCCGGAAAAATGGCTCGCCAGATCAGCTTGCTGCGCCGTTTCGTTCCCGAATCCGCCTTCGACAAGAGCCTGCGAAAGCA
This sequence comes from Mesorhizobium sp. M1A.F.Ca.IN.020.03.2.1, assembly GCF_004023205.1. Lineage (NCBI taxonomy): Bacteria > Pseudomonadati > Pseudomonadota > Alphaproteobacteria > Hyphomicrobiales > Phyllobacteriaceae > Mesorhizobium > Mesorhizobium sp. M1A.F.Ca.IN.020.03.2.1. Next base: position 7,055 of record NZ_RZSV01000024.1, read on the forward strand.
AAACGGCCTGCCGGCCTGACATCCAAGTCGCCGACAGTGGTCATTCGAGGCTCTCTGACACAGGAGTTGGGCAGCCGCAGCCGCCCACCCCCTTAGGCGGCGCTGCCGGTTCGGCGCGACGGGAGTTGCCCGGGATCAAAGGCGGCATTTGCGGCGGCAGAGGTGTCGAAATGCCTCGGCTCGAAGGCCAGCGCATCGTGCATGGGAAGCGCTGCCGAGAAGAGGAAGCCCTGCCCGATCATGCAATCGAGCGAGCGCAGGATCAGGCGATCGGCGTCCGTTTCGACCCCCTCCGCCATGACCTCTATGCCAAGCGTTCGTCCGAGATCGATGACGGCCTTGACCAGCGCCTGATCTTCCACGGATTTGGCCAGATCGCGAACGAAGTCCTTGTCGATCTTAATCTTGCGGATCCGACTGTCCTTCAGCGAAACCAGGGTCGAAAAGCCGGTGCCGAAATCGTCCAGCACGATCGATATGCCCGCGTCCGCCAGGCGTTCCAGCTTTTCGTCGACCCGGGCGCGATCCACGGGCGCCTCTTCGGTAATCTCTATCTCGAGCATGGCCGCGGGGACATTCCTCGTCTTCAGGATGTCCAGCATCATATCGTCGACATTGCCTGCCTCGAGTTCACGCGGCGACAGATTCATCGCAACGCGCACATCCTGGCGCCCTTTCCTCGCCAGTTCCTCGATCATGGAGCAGCAATTGAGAAAGACCTTCTCCGTCAGCAAGGAAAGCAGACCGGTTTCGCGTGCCGCTGTCACGATCTCCGGCGGGGGAATGGCGCCGTGAACCGGGTGCTGCCACCGCAGCAGCGCTTCGAAGCCGGCGACCGCTTGCGTGTCCAGCCGCACGATGGGCTGGAACCATGAGCAAAGCGTGCCTCTCTCGATAGCTGCGCGCAGGTCGCGCTCGATGCAGTGCTTGCGTTCGAGCCCGTGATCGAGCTCGGCATCGAAGAGGCAGTATTCGTTCCTGCCGCTGCGCTTGGCCGCGTAAAGCGCGAAGTCGGCGCGCAGCAGCATCTCCGTCAGTCGCGGTGTCTCCGATACGTATATACCGATCGAGGCGCCGACACGCACCGATTTCAATGCCGGATCCGGATTGGCGATGGCCGCGATGATCAAGGACGCAAGCTCGTCTATCGAGTGCTGCGAGCTTGCGGCGGGAAAGAGCAGCACGAACTCGTCGCCGCCGATGCGCGCGATCGTTGCCCCCGGCGGCGCGTGGCTCTCTATCCTGCGCGCGACCCGGACCAGCAGGTCGTCGCCGATATTGTGACCATAGGTGTCGTTGACGGATTTGAAGCCGTCGAGATCGATCAGCATGGTCACGAACGGACCGTCGGAAAAACCCATCTCGCCGATTGCGTGCTCGAGCCCGTGCCTGTTGAGCAAGTTCGTCAGCGGATCGCACCTGGAGTTTCGTTCCATCCGGGCTGCGAACGCCCTCGCCTCGTATTTGAGGCGGCTCGTCTCCTTGAAGCGGGTCTGCCCGAGCAGCGAGCTTCTGATCATGCCTCCAAGAAAAAGCAGGACCGTGAGGCCGAGGACGTAGTTCTCGATATTGCCTTTCGCCAACACGCATCCTGCGGCGATCAGAAGCGGCAATGTCAAGAAGTTGATCGAAGCCGGCGCGTATGACGCACCATAGGTGACCGAACCGGCCGACAGGCCGGCGAGCACGATCAGATAGAGCGGCGCCTGGGGGGTGGTGTATCCATCCGACAGCACGGCCAGAAAAGACCAGGCGATGCCCGATGCCAGCGCTAACAGCCCGTAAACGGAAAGTCGCGCATCGACCGGCCTCGACCGGCCATCGGGCCCATTAAAGGCAATTTCCGGCTGGGTGAGGGCCAGTCCTATGCGGGCGCCGTTGATGATGGTGACCGCCACAAACCACAGCGCCGCCGCCGGGCCACCGCCCGAGAGCATCTGCACGGCCAGGATCAGGGCCGAGAGAACGGTGCCGATGGGCATCGAGATGAAAAGGCCCTTCTTCAGGTCAGCGAACTGATCCCGCAGAATTCCCGCTTCCACGGCTTCGCTTTGCCCCTGAAGGGCTGAACCTGGGCCGGGCTGGTCGGAATTTCTCATGCCTAGTGGCTAAACGAGCGGAATGAAAATCGCGTTAAGGATTTCAGCGACTTACGCCGCATCAGTCATGGATAGGCGAGCGCGACGGTCCGGCCCGCCTCCCCATCGGGGTCGAGGCTGTCCACAACTCCAGCCGAACGGACTGTTCCCCACGCTGCCTCTGCGCTTCGATCTACCCCGGTGTGGCGGGAGTTTGCGAAAATCTTTGGGTCCGTTTGGAAACCGATCTGACGAAACTCCATCAAATCATTCGTCGGCCGCTACGGTCACCAAAGGATGGGTGTCGATGTCGTGACAGGCCTCGAACTTTGCCCATCGACTGGCGCAAAGCAGGCCAGGCGATCGTTGATTTGCCCAAACCAGCGTCGGGAGTCAGTCTGGCTCGGTCGGACTCCAATCGAATAGCGCAGGGAGAAAGAAGATGGCTCAAGACCACTCTAAATCGAACGGACCGGATCTGGCCCAAGGCATTGCGCTAGCCGACCTTGCCGATGGCGCAAAGCTGGTCGGTCACTGTGGCGATGAACAGGTGCTGTTGGTGCGCCGCGGGACAGAGGTCTTCGCAATCGGAGCGGCGTGCACGCATTATGGCGGGCCGCTGGTCGACGGTCTTGTCGTGGAGGATACCGTTCGATGTCCGTGGCACCACGCCTGCTTCGATTTGCGCACCGGCGAAGCCGTGCGTGCGCCTGCGTTCAGTCCACTCGCCTGCTGGTCGGTGGAACATCGCGGCGATCGCATATTCGTGGGCGAGAAGCGCAAGCGAGCGGCTCAAACGCCCGGCAGCGGAGGCGCTGGCCAGTTTGCCGGCAGAATCGTGATCGTCGGAGGCGGCGCGGCCGGTTTCGCAGCCGCCGAAAGACTACGGCGCGAAGGCCATCAGGGCAGCATTGTCATGCTCAGCGACGACGAGGCGCCGCCCGTCGATCGCCCCAACCTTTCCAAGGACTACCTCGCCGGCAAGGCGCCGTCGGACTGGGTTCCGCTGCGTCGGGAAAGCTTCTATGCCAAGAACGGCATTGATCTGCGCCTCAAAGCCAGCGTCGCCGACATCGATGTCCGGTCCGGCGAGGTCGTGCACGCAGACGGGAACCGAACTGCCTACGACCGTTTGCTGCTTGCTACGGGAGCCGAACCGGTCCGCCTCACGATCCCGGGCGCCGATCAGCCACAGGTCCATACGCTGCGCTCGCTCTCCGACTGCAGCACGATTATCGAGGAAGCCGAGACGGCCCGCAGCGCCATCGTGCTGGGCGCCAGTTTCATCGGCCTCGAGGTTGCCGCGTCCCTGCGTGCGCGGAACATCGAAGTTCATGTCGTCGCGCCCGACGAACGGCCGATGGAGCGGGTCCTCGGGCCGCAGATGGGCGACTTCATCCGCAGCCTCCACGAGCAAAATGGCGTCGTCTTTCATCTCAAGGACACCGCGACCGCCATCGACGGCACGAACGTACAACTGAGCAGCGGCCTTACGCTGACCGCGGATCTCATCGTCGCTGGCATCGGCGTGCGGCCGCGGCTCGGGCTTGCCGAAAAGGCTGGGCTCAGGCTCGACCGCGGCATCATGGTGGACGCCTTTCTGGAGACGAGCGCGCCGGGCATTTTCGCGGCAGGCGACATTGCGCGATGGCCCGATGCCCACTCCGGCGAAAACATCAGGGTCGAGCACTGGGTGGTCGCAGAAAGGCAGGGACAGACGGCAGCTCTGAACATGCTCGGACAGCGCGAGAAATACACTGCCGTGCCGTTCTTCTGGAGCCAGCATTATGACGTCCCGATCAACTACGTTGGACATGCGGAGCGATGGGACGAGATCGCGGTGGAAGGCGACATCGCCGCCAAAGATTGCCTCCTGCGTTTCAAGCGCAAGGGACGCACACTGGCGGTCGCCTCGATTTTTCGCGACATCGAAAGCTTGAAGGCCGAATTGGAGATGGAACGCCAGAGCGCTACCTGATGAAGCATGCAGAGGCCGCTTAGCGCAGCGCACGCACGGAGGCGGCCGGCGTCGGTCTGCAATGCGCTCAAATCCGACATCCGACCGGAACGGCCGACCGCTGCAAATGTGATGCAGTTGAGGACCAAAGGCCGTTTTGCCGTTTCAGACGGCCTGGCGAAGACTGATTTGCCGCCATGCGATCGGCGGTACCAATCGCCTACGAAAAGCAACAACGCGATGAAACCTTTCAGGGCTTCTTTCCGTTCGGTCGGAGGAGGATCCAACAATGACCGAACCCGGCGAAAGCAGTTCCCATAACCGGATCGACGACAAGCAGCTCGTCATTTTGCTGAAACAGAAAACAGGCATTTCGGACGCGCAAGCCAGGAGGCTGATAAAAGCGGTTGGACGCGATCGTCCCGCGCTGTTGCGGGAAGCCAGAATCATCAGGGCGAGGCACTCGGGCGTCTAGTTCACGCCGCCGCTTGAGCCGGTCGATGGACCTTTCCGAAAAACGGCCATCCCCTCAGCGTGCGACCAGCCGAGAAACCTTGAGCCGCGGCGCGAAAAAGCAGCGCAAATAGGGCTGATTGGTTATCACGTAGTTGTTTTCGCAGATATGATATTGGCCATCCGGTGATTCCTGAACCCGGTCTCGCGGGATGTTGAAACCGTCGGGCAAATAGGTATAGCCGCCGTCGGCTCTGGACCGCACCGAAGACTGAGGGATGGCGCGGCAATCTTGACTGCCGCAGCACTTGAATCTCGTTACCGGGTCAATCTTGTCTTCGTACCAATCATGCGCATTGGCGCCTGTTGCGGCGGCAATGCACATGGCTGTGAAGATGACCCTTCGCATGGCATTCCTCGTGTGCGGAGGCGCTGCTCATTCGGGCGTCATGTATATTAGCGTTGCGCCGAAAATGCCATTGCATCGCGAAGGCCCGGCACGGCAGCCGTCTGCCTCGCCCGCTCACACCAGCCATCGTTTTGGATGGTCTCGCCGGTCATGAACGCGTTCTGCATAAGATACAGACAGGCGGGCGCGCGATGTCGGAGGGCGTGGCGAAGCGCTTTTAGTCGTTGGTTGCTGCGTCTCGTTGCCCCAGAATCGCTTGTGCCTCCTGGCGGCATGCACAAGAATCGGCGGCTTGCGCAGACCTGCCGATTGCGAGATGGTGGGCGATGATCGCCGGTAGGTATCTGGATCACAAATTGGAATGCCCGTATTGCGGTGTGATCCGGTTGCAGATCCCCATCGATGCTCAACCCATTACCCAAATCCATTGTGCCGAATGCGGCAAATATCTGGGTACGTGGGACGAACTCCAGACCGACTTCGAGCGCCAGGGCGGCACCGAGGGGGTGTTCCGTCTGGACAAAGGGCGTATCCAGAAGCTCGCTTCCAGCCAATAACGAACCGCCGGTGGCAGCCAAGCCCGGAATTGGCGGGAACTAATTTCTGACTTGAACGTTGCGCCGCCATAGGGGACTTCCCATGGCGCTCACATCTGACAGTCAGTCACAGGAAGCTGTTGTTCAACGGCTTGTCCGGGAGATCGGCATTACCGAAGCGCAGGCGTTGGAACTTGTTTCTTTCCTAGGCTTGAATTGGGGTTCGCTCGTTCGCGAGGCGAAGGCACTGTCGTTCAGGAAGTAGCCTGTTGACGAGCCAGATCCGGTTTTCTTGCACGCGTGCCAAGGCACGCGCTGGAAAGTGCGCAAAGATACATTAGCGATCGCTTGACGAATCCGCCGACCGCACCAGTCTTGCGTCTATGGCAAGAGGCATCAAGGTCGGAGACGAGGTCGCCATCACCGCAACGGTTCGCCGGCGGGTGACGGAGGACCGCGTCAGCGTGTCGATTCCCTCCTATGAGCAGCCGCATTCGATCATCGACCGCACGTCGACCGTGAAGAGAGGCCAGCCGATCGAGCTCGTCGGAGATGTAACGCGCGTCAATGGGGACCGGGTGACAGTGAAGCTCGGCGTACCGGTTACAGTGGACATCGACAAGGTCAGGCTGGTGACCACCAGCAAGCCTCCCGCGCGAAAGCCACCGGTGGTTCAGCGGCCGGCGTAAGGAAGACTGTGCCTGCCGGCAGTTCCGGACGGAAACCCGAGTCACGCTTTCTAGAATTGCTCCGGCAAAAACCCGCCCGGGGAGGAGCGCGGGCGGGTTTTCGCAAGAGCGGCCACATGACTCGCTCACGGATGGCGGCCCTCATTTCGGAGCAAAGGTTCGCCCCGCCGCTGCGTACCGAACAGCAAGACCCGCGGAAGGTTCCCATCGAGCCGAACGCTCCCGCACGCGCCCTCATCTTGACGGCCAAAAACCGCAAACCCATATCGCAGCCAGGCCAGGATCGTTGAAGGTTCCGGCCCGTCTCAGAACTCAAATTGTTCGTTCGACTTGGAGGATCTTATGAACGATCGGATGTTTGACAGCCCTGTTTTCGTGAAGAGCGGGAACAGCCTCATCCAGGAAATCGCGTGCCTCGATGACGCCCTGGAATTTCTCTACGAATGGCCCAAGAACAGACGCGGCACCATCTACGAGACCGCCCTGCGTGCCTGTCAGCGAGCATTCGACAGCGACTATCCGCTAACGGCGGCCAGAGACGCGTTCTGCGGCTTCGCAAAGTCGGTCAAAATCCACGAGGACGTGAGTGTCACTTTGCCTTGGATGACCGGCAAGGGCCCAGGCAGCGGCGTGACTGCGTAGCCGCAAAAAGGAGGCAGTCACGATGCTTGCAAAACCGTTCGAAAAGCCGATCCGCGTCTGGGTCGGACTGGGATTTCCGCGTCAGCTGAACACTGTCGTAGATGCCTATCAGTTCGTCGCCGACTGGTGTGGCAACAGCCCTGAGCAGAAGGCGGCGATGCGTGCCTGCAAGGCCGCCTTGGCCGGCGAAATCGACGCAGAAACGGCGAGAGGCGTCTTCGTTGGCTTTGCCCGCCGGAAGGACATCCTCATCGAGGAGGGAGCAGTTCCGCTCCCAACTGGGAAGGCAGCCCAGCCGAAGCACGCTTGATGGGACCGAGGCGGCGGCCAACGCCGCCTCGTTTCACCTGTAGGACGCGAACTAGCGCTTGGCGCTGTCGCTGTCGGCATCGGCCCGGGCGAGGAATGTCTCGGTGACCTGCGGAAGATTGTCCTTCAGCCACTCGGCCATCGCTTCTTCTTCGCGCAGGTTCTGCTCACAGACCCGAGCAATCTCGGCTTCACCCACGGCTTCAGCGGCAGCCATGAGGATCGTATAGGAAGCGATCTCCATATGCTCGAAGGTGTAGCTGGCCAGAGAGCCTTTCATCACCTCGTCGCCGGCGAACACGCCGCTGATCGACTGCGCCATTGCGGTCAGTTTTCCGCCTGCGTCCTTCAGTGTTGACGAACCTTCTTCCAGGCCATCCAGGCAAGACTTCAATCGTCTCGCCTGCTCCTTGGTCTCGGCGAGGTGAGCGCGGATGCGTTCGCTGAGTTCCGGATAGCTCTCGAGCCGGCCCAGTTGGCCGGACAGCATCGTCTCGGCTTGCTCTTCCATTGCGTGAGCATCCCTCAGCCACTGGATCAGCCATTCGCGGGATTCAGACATAGTTTGTTCCTCCTGGTTGGGTGCGCCCGAACCACAAGGACTGCGGATTGTTCCGTGGCGAGAGTGACGGGAGTGGGCATGACGAGCAGCAGGCCCGCGGCTCCTCGAAAAGCGTCGCTGACAGGACGGAAGCCGCGTCCGCATACCAACCTCCCAGAGGCTGGAACATTCCCAAAGGGAGGCGGTTTTATTCCTATCCAGGAGGAACAACCATGGCAGACGACACGACCAAGCGTGATTTCCGCGACCGCGGCCGCGTGTCAGGCGATGAGGAATATGAGGTCGCCCACTTCGCGAGGAAATTCCAGCTGACAATCCCCGAGGCTCGCGACCTCATCAAAAAGCACGGAAACGATCGTGCGACGCTGGAGCGCGAAGCAAGGGCGGTGGCGAGCCGCTGACGGGCGTTCGCACTTCTGCGGAGATACTGCGAAGGAGACTTGACATGGCTAACAACCTATCCCGCGAGGAGGAGCAGCGTGGCACCAGCAGGGTCTTCATGTGGGGCACCGTCGCCGCGGCCGCAATCTTTGTGGCCCTTCTGGCGCTATTTTGGTTCGGCTCGTGATTGCCGTCGGCCACAAGGCCAAAGACCTTGGGCGTACCACAGCCCTGCTCGACCGGTCGGGGCGGCGTCCTTAATTTGGGATTTTGAAATGAGGCAACCGACGGCATGGGCGGGGGGCGATGGGGAGCCGTCGGTTACCAGGAACAGGGGCCATCGAATCAAAATATGCATAGGCCCTTATATGATCATGCCAGCAATTTGCGTTCTTGGAAACTGGTTCCCCCCGAAAATTCAATCGCCTATGCCTAAGAACGCAGATTCGAGATGATCTTCACGGGCCTCGCCCGCTACGCCGCATTTCGCTGAGCCGCCCTGAACGGATGGTCCATGGTAAACGCATCCGGCCGGATACGCCGCTCTACCTGCACCCAAGTAACGGGATGCGCGATGGGGAAGCCGGCGCGGGCCCGCGGCGAAAAAGCGCCGGCGGCCGTGTTGCCGCGTCCGTTGCGCAGATAATCGATGAAGATGCGGCCCTTGCGGGCCACCGGCGCTGCCGACAGCAAGTAGCGGTCGGGTTCTGCGTCGGCGAGGACCTGTGCAATCGACCTGGCGAGCTGCCGCGCGCCGTCGTGGGTCATCTTCGCCGACAGCGGCGCCATCAAGTGAATGCCCTTGCCGCCCGTGACCTTCGGCCAGCTTTCCAGACCTGACGCTGCCATGATGTCGCGCAGCGCCAGCGCGGTCTCAGTCACTTGCGCCCATTCCACGCCCTCACCCGGGTCGAGATCCAGCACGATCCGGTCGGCATGCTCTATATCATCCACCGTGGCATTCCACGGGTGGAGCTCGACCGCATCCATTTCGACCAGCCCGAGCAAGCCGTCGAGGTCGTCGACCCAGACCCGAGTGCCCTCCCCACCTTCTCGCTTCTCGACGCGCAGCTGGTGCACCGCTGCCGGGATCTCGGGCAGCGGTCCCTTGTGGTAGAAAGTTGCCCCGAAGGCATGACGGACGAGCTTCAGTGGGCGACGGCCGAGGTGCACCAGCGCCTGATCGGCGACCAGACTCCAATAGCGAACGAGCTCATCCTTGGAAGGCGAGACCGCATCGGGCAGCAGCTGCAAGATATTCTCACGCGGCACGCCGTGATCTCGGTCCGCTCTTCGTTTCGACGGCGCCGGCGGCTTTGGCGGGACCGTCACCAGGTCCTCGCGGAGCCCCTTGAACACGGCTTCGCGCAAGATCCCGCGATCGGTAACGCCGCTGAACTGCACCTCGGCCAGGACTTCGGGTCTCACCCAGGTCGCCTTTGGCTTCACAATGGGCTCCGACAAAGGCGATTTGCCGATGATCAGCGGATCGAGCCGCTCGCGAACGCGTCGCGCCACTTCAAGCGTATAACCGCTCTGAGCCTTGCCTGCATAAAGCAGCCGGTCGCCCTCGCGCCTGCCGATATAGAGCGATGCGATCCGGCGCGGCTCAGCACCAAGCTTCTCGACGAACGCGACGATCGGAAAGGTGTCGCTCTTGATGCATTTGACCTTGACCCAGCTCGTCTGCACGCCGGAACGGTAGGGCGCGTCCGCGCGCTTCGACACGATCCCCTCCAGGCCCATCCGGCAGGCATGATCGAACATCTCCCTGCCGCTCACCTCCAGATGCTCGGCATAGGTCAGCGTCGGCGCGCTGTCCTTCAGCAGCGTTTCGAGCGCTGCCTTGCGCTCGACCAGCGGCTGCTGTCGCAGATCGCGACCGTCGAGGTGCAGCAGGTCGAAGGCATAGAAGATCAATCTCGAAGAGTTTGCGTTGCCCAACTCGCGCTCCAGCGCCTGGTAGTCAGGCAAGCCGGTGTCGCCGAGAACGACAGCCTCGCCATCAATGGTCGCAGATTTCACCGGCAAGCCCGCCGCCGCCTGGACAATCCTCCTGTAGCGATGCGACCAGTCATAGCCGCGGCGCGTGAAGGCTCGCGCTGTTGCGCCTTCCACGATGAGCTGGGTTCGGTAACCGTCGTACTTGATCTCGTGCAGCCATTCGCCGCCTTCGGGAGCTTTCTCGACCAAGGTGGGCGATTGGAACTCGATGAAGGAAAGCCGGTCTTTGCCGCTGGTCATGCACGCGCGACTCCAGGAACCGCGACTCAAGCCGGAGCAGTCCCATCAGTTCCTTCCATTTTAGTAAAATCGTATGTTTGTCCGACTTGGCCAAGCGTGGCCTCGCAAAGGCAACGCGTTGCCCTCCGACCCGCATAGTGCTCCGATTATCTGAGTAGATGTTTTATTAGTTGAGTGCGGAACAATCCTTAGCCGGCGACGTTTGGCTGCGGGGTGAATCTTCTTCAGGTGGGCCGTCAATGAACAAGTCAATCGTAATGGATTCGGTCGAGATCGACACGCTGGAAGACAGGTATTACGTGCGCGTTATCGAGGATGGCGTTGTCACCATCAAGGGTTTCGGTTCCGAAGCGGACGCGAAAGCTTTTGCCAAGCACGAACACACCCGACTGGGACTTGACGCTGTCAAGCAGCCGGGCACCGGCCAAAAGCTGCGATACGGCTTTCCGGAAAGTTGATGCCGCCTCGAAGATCGAGGAGTCTCTGACTTCCCCTTCGGGAACGCGGCAACGCGCGGCCGCGGTCCTGCCCTGCAAACAAGTCAGCCATACGCGTCGTTCATTTGCCTGGTCGAGGTTGAACCAGCTTGAAGTCGAAGCTCTCCGGCAAACGTCCACGAGTGCTCACAGGCCTCACGGAGGACGCGACCTCCGGCTTGCGTGGACAGTTAGCTCGCTGCCAGCAGCGCTCGGCAGCGGGACTAGCTTAGCGACGCTGTTTATGGCGATAGCCATTCATTTCGGGCCTGAGGGCCGAAAGCGAGGGCCCCTTCGCCGTGAACACGACGCCCGCCGCCTCAAAAGCGCGACGGATGCGGGTTCGTTTTTCGACCCGCAGAATTCTGATCCCGTTCTCGAAGTCGCGAATGGTCCCCTCCCCTAGGCTGGCCTTGGCGCCGAGGCGCACTTGCGACCAGTGCAGGAGTTCTCGCGCGGCTCGCGACTCCTCTGGCGTCAAATCCATCAAGGGGTCTCCCCTAGGGTTTTTCAGCTGTCAATTTCCAGCCTCGCGTGTCCCGGCTGCTCGTGCCAGATCACCTGCCGGAGATCGCCCCAGTCCACTGCCTGCCCGCAGGCGGGACATGTCCGGAACTGGTCCTCTTCGTTGGCGGCTGCTCTGACCCGCAACCGGGCAAAGATCGGCGGCCCCAAATCAGAAAGCTTTGTCACCCAGCTTCCTTGCCTCACGTTGCAAAATCTTACGGTCGTTGCCGTGCTCGCTGATCAGTTCCCGAACCTGTTCAGGCGTGATGCGATGCTGCTTGGCAAAGTAGCGAACCTCATAATCGTCGTCCGCCGACACACGGTCGCGGTCCCGGAAATCGCGCTTCGTTTTGACGTCTGCCATGGTTGCTCCTCCTGGCAAAACGAACACCGGGAAGGCAGGAATGTTCCAAACCGCTAATATGTGCGTGAAGCGCTACGGCCGGGATGGGGTCGGCCACGGCATTGCCTGGGGAGGCCTCAAATGAAGTAACCGGCGGCATGGGCGGGGGGCGTTGGGGAGCCGCCGGTCACCAGGCAAGGGCCCATCTAATCAGAAAATGCATAGGCCCTTATATGATCATGCCAGCATTTTTCGCTCTTGGGAACTGGTTTCGGCATAAAATTCAAGATCGTACGCCCAAAGGTGCACGTTCTAATGATTTGCACGCCGGCGCTGCGACAGGAACCAGATCGGCACGCCCGCGTCATAAAGACAGGTTTCTGTCGTAACCCGGGAGTGAAGTCGATGGTCCGGCTCTTCGTTGTCGCTGCCGTGGCGTTCGCGCTCGCATGCAGCGGAGCTCAGGCGGCCAGGCTTGACCTCGACGCGGTCAATCAGGCGCAATTCAGCGAGGGCGAGCCGAAGGACGTCAGTCCGATGCTTCTCAAGGCGCAGATCCTTCTCGATCGCGCCCGCTTCTCGCCGGGCCTGATCGACGGTCGCCTCTCCGACAATTTTGCCAAAGCCGTGGCGGCGTTCCAGGCGGCCAACGGACTGGCTTCCGACGGCAAGCTCACACGCGAGACCTGGGACAAGCTGACGGCGGGCTCCGCCGAGCCGGTTCTGGTGACATATGAGGTCACGGTCAAGGACGTGCGCGGCCCCTTTACCAGGCGCATCCCCACCCGCCTGGAGCGGATGGCTAGTCTGAAGCGCCTCGGCTATCGCAATGCGCGGGAGAGGCTGGCCGAGCGTTTCCACATCAGCGAACAATTGCTGAAGACGCTAAACCCGCGCGTCGGGTTCCGGAAGGCAGATGTGAGCCTCGTAGTGCCCGATCTCGGACGGGGCGACGCCCCGGCGGAGATCGAGACCATCGAGGTCGACAAGGCATCCCGCCAGGTCCGCGCGCTCGATCCATCAGGCAAGCCGGTTGCGGTCTATCCGGCCTCGATCGGCAGCGAGGAAAAGCCGGCGCCGAGCGGCGCCGCGGAGGTCAAACGCGTGGTGCGCAATCCGACCTATCACTACAATCCGAAATTCGCCTTCAAGGGGGTCAAGAGCAAGCGGCCCTTCACCATCGCCAAGGGACCGAACAATCCGGTGGGATCGGTCTGGATCGATCTCTCGATCGAAAGCTATGGCATCCACGGCACGCCGGATCCCGGCAAGATCGGCACGACCTACTCGCATGGCTGCATCCGGCTGACCAACTGGGATGCCGAAGACCTCGCCGCCATGGTCAAGCCGGGCACGAAAGTCGAGTTCAAGGACGAGACGGCGCAGGACGGGCAGGCGCAGTAAAAACGCCGGGAGGAGCGAGCCGCCAAGGCGGGATCGCTGCATAAGCCTAATTTATCGTTACCCCTAGTTTTTCAGAACGTTACACGGCCTTCCGTCGCCTGTAGCTTCGGCGGCGCGCTTTTGAAAACGATCTGGAATTGGTGGTTCGATGCAAGCACATGCGAGAGTGGTGATCGTCGGCGGAGGATGCGTCGGCGCCGGCATCCTTTACGGCCTGGCCAAGCGCGGCTGGACCGACGTTGCGCTGCTCGAGCGGACCCAGCTTACGGCCGGCTCCACCTGGCATGCGGCGGGCCTGATCCCGTCCTATACCCGCAACATCAATGTCGGCCGCATGATCAAGAAGACCATCGAGATCTATGAAGGGCTGGAGGCCGAAACCGGCCAGCCGGTCGGCTGGCACAAATGCGGCCAGCTGCGCATCGCCAACAGCCGCGGCCGGCTAGACGAATTCAAGAGTTATATGAGCGTGGCCGACGTCCAGGGCATGCGCGCTGAGTTGCTGACGCCGGGCGAAGCGAGGCAGCTGGCGCCGCTGCTCGACAACGACCACATGCTGGGCGCGCTTTATCATCCCGATGACGGCCATATCGCGCCGGCCGATGTGACCATCGCCATGGCCAAAGGCGCGCGGGATCTGGGTGCCAAGGTGTACTTGAACACCGAGGTCACCGGCTTCAGGCGCACGCCCGGCGGCGAATGGCTCGTCCAGACTAACAAGGGCGACATCACCTGCGAGCACGTGATCTCCGCGACCGGCAATTATGCGCGCCAGACCGGCGCGCTGCTCGGCCTCGATATCCCGGCGATCCCGATCCTGCATCAGTACTGGATCACCGAAGTGGTGCCGGAAATCGTCGAGCGGAAAAGGCAGGGCCGCCCCGAAATGCCGATCCTGCGCGACGAAGGGTTCGAGGGCTATCTGCGCGAAGAAGGCGACGGGCTGATGTTCGGGCCTTACGAGCGCACGGCGAACCTGAAACTGTTCGCCGAGGACGGCGTCCCTTCCTGGTTCGGCGCCGACCTCGTCGAAGAAGATTTCGAGGCGGTGTCGTGGAACTGGGAGCAGGCTCTGCAGCTGGTGCCGGCGCTGGGGCGCGTCGGAATCAAGGCCAATGTGCGCGGACCGTTCCAGATGACCGCGGACGAGCTTCCCTTGATGGGGCCGGCCTGGAGCCTGCCCAATGTCTGGCTAGCCGAAGGCGTGCCAGGCGGCATCCTGTGGGGCGGCACGATCGGCTATTACCTGTCGGAACGGATCGTCGAAGGCGGCAACAGCCTCGACACCTCGGATCTCGATCCGCGCCGCTTCGGCGACTACGCCAACAAGGCCTGGACGCGCGAAAAGGTCCGGGAGGCCTGGGGCACACATGCGGAGCAGAAATATCCGGGACAGGACATGCCCGCCGCCCGGCCGCAGAAGACCGCGCCTTCCTATGACAGGCTGACCGAGCTCGGCGCGGTCTGGGGCGTGCTCAATGGCTGGGAGATGCCCAATTGGTTCGCGCGCGACGGCGTCGAAGCCAAGGACCAGTATAGCTGGCGATGGACGCCGAAGGGGAACCTCGTGGCCGAGGAAGTCCAGGCGGTGCGCACTGCCGTCGGCCTGGTCGAGATGACGCCCATGACCAAGTTCGAGGTGTCCGGACCGAACGCGGCCGCCTGGCTGGACAGGATCATCGCCAATCGCTTGCCGGCGGTCGGAAAGGTGACGCTGGCGCATCACCTCACTGCGGGCGGCGGCGTGCAGGCGGAGTACATGGTGGCGCGGCTCCGAGAAGACCTGTTCTACCTCATCTCGACGCCGCGCGCCGAGCGCTGGAATTTCGACGATCTCTCAAGGCTGCTGCCCGCCGACGGCAGCATATCACTGAAGAACGTCACCAACGATCGCGGCTGCTTCACCGTCGTCGGGCCCAAGGCACGCGAAGTGCTGCAGCCGCTAACCGAGATCGATCTTTCGAACGAAAAGTTCCCGTGGTTCAGCGTGGCGACCGGCAGCGTCGCCCTGGCCAGCGACGTGCGGCTGCTGCGCGTCAACTATGAGGGCGAGCTCGGCTGGGAACTCTATCACCCGCTGTCCTATCAGCGGCAGCTGCTGGATGCCATCCTCAAAGAGGGCGAGAAGCACGGCATGCGGCTTGTCGGGCTGCATGCGCTGGAGTCGCTCAGGCTCGAAAAATCTTATCGCGCCATGTATCGCGACATGAACCCTGAGCTCAACGCTCTGGAGAGCGGGCTCGAGCGCTTCATCCGCCTCGACAAGGGCGATTTCGTCGGCCGCGAGGCGGTGCTGAAATACAAGGCGAGGAACGACCAGCGCCGGTCGGTGACGCTCAAGATCGAAACCGACGGCGCGAGCACGCTTGCCTCCGAGGGCCTTTATAGCGACGGCGAACTTGTCGGGCGCATTACGTCGGGCGGCTACGGCTATGCGCTCGGCCATGACGTGGCGCTGGCCCTTCTGCCGGAGCGTCTGAGCAAGCCCGGCACCAAGCTCGAGGTCGCCATTTTGGGAGAATGGAAGATCGCCGAGGTGATCGCGGACTCGCCTTACGATCCGACCTCGGCCAGGGCGCGTATGTGATGCGCGTCGATCGGATCAACGTCTATTCGGCGCAGCTGCCCGTCAAAGGCGGCGTCTACCGCATGGCCAGCGACGACGTGGAGTCGCTGGACTCGACGCTTGTCGAGATCGTGACCGAAGACGGTTTGACCGGTTGGGGCGAGACCTGCCCGATCGGACCGGTCTATCAGCCGCACCATGCGCTGGGCGCTCGCGCGGCGATCGCCGAAATCGCCCCGGGACTGATCGGTGCGGAGATCGCTTCGATCAGGCTGCTTGCGAAACAGATGGACGAGCGCTTGAACGGACATGGCTATGCCAAGGCCGCGTTCGACATGGCCTTTCTCGACCTGCTCGGCCAAAAGCTCGGCGTGCCGGTCTCGACGCTGCTGGGCGGCGCGCTGACCGATCGCGTGCCGGCCTATTATTCGCTGATCGTAGGTCCGCCGGACGAAACGGCGAGGATCGCCGCCGACAAGGTGAAGGCCGGCTATCCGCGCCTCCAAGTGAAGATCGGCGGGCGCAACCTCGAAGAAGACGTGGCCGTCGTGCACAAGGTCTGGGAAGCTGTCGGCTACAAGGCGCGCATCGCGGTCGACGGCAACCGGGGCCTGACAATCGCGTCGGCAATCCATCTTGACCGGCTTTGCCACGCCATCCCCTTCGTCTTCGAGCAGCCCTGCAACACCATGGATGAAGTCGCTACGCTGAAGGGCCGCGTGACGCATCCGGTCTATCTCGACGAGAGCACCGAGGACCAGAACGCGGTGCTGCGAGCGATCTCCATGGGCATCGCCGACGGCTTCGGCTTGAAGGTGACGCGCCTCGGCGGCCTCACGAAGATGACAACCGTGCGCGACCTTTGCGCCATTCGCTCGCTGCCGCACAGCTGCGACGACGCCTGGGGCGGCGACATCATCGCGGCGGCCTGTGTCCATCTTGCTGCCACGGTCGAGCCGCGCCGGATGGAGGGGGCCTGGATCGCCCAGGAATATATCGACGGGCATTTCGACTGGAAGAACCCGGTCGTGATCGAAAAGGGCCACATAGCCGTGCCGCAGCGGCCGGGCCTGGGCGTGAAACCCGAGGCCGGGATATTCGGCAAGCCGCTGGCGACTTACGGAGCCTGACAACCGGCCAGGCTTTGGCCGGCCCAGCCGATCACTTCTTGGGTCTCGGGGATCGTTCCGCCTCATCCCGCGTTGAGTGGCACGCAAAGGGAGGAACGGCAATGGATGATGATCGGACCGAGAAGATCAGGCAGCGTGCCTATGAGCTCTGGCAGCGCGAGGGCAGCTTGCATGGCGACCATGAGCGGCACTGGCGCCAGGCCGAGATGGAAATCGATCGCGAGGCTGCGCTGCCGCTCACGGCAGACGATGCGCTGCCGGGAACGCGCGAGATCGACAGCGCGGATGTGCTGACGGTCGAGGCGCTTGCGATACGCACCGGCATATCGGCCCAAGAAGCGCAGGAGTTGCTCGACAGGCTGGGCAGCGACCGCGCCGCGATCGAGCAGGCGGCGCGGAGCATCCGGGCACGGAAAGGGCTGTAGGTCAGGAACCCAGACGCGTGCGACGTTGCCGGCATTCGACGTCGGCGGAACCCTCGTTGCCATCGACAGTTCCTCCTGTCTAACCACAGGAGACCTGTCATGGATCATACCAACCACGTGAGGCTGACAAACGCCGAATTGACTCCCAGCATTCTCGAAGGCGCGACCATCTACGGCCCGGACGACGAAAAGATCGGCTCGGTCGACCACATGCATGGCAGCCAGGTCGTCATCGATGTCGGCGGCTTCCTCGGCATCGGTGCAAAGCCGGTCGCCGTCAGCGCCAACCAATTGGATTTCATGCGCGACGAGGACGGCGACGTCCACGCCGTGACCAGATGGACGAAGGACCAGCTGAAGTCGATGCCCGAGCATCACGACTGAGCACGGGAGGGTCCGACGAGAGCCGACACATGTTGGGGCGTCCTCATCCCGGCCTTCTCATGCTGCATTCCGGCGTGGTGCCGCGGCGTTCTGAAGCGCAAGTTCGGCGAGCCCACCGGGCCTACTGGGCGAGCGTGCGCCGCTACTCTGAGGCGATGCCTCTTGCCTCAAGGTGGCGGCCATCCTCGATCCCGCAGCGCGCCAGTCAATCTTGACAACGGACCGCTTGGTCGAGCCTCCTGAGAGCGGCGCTCGCCTGAAGGCGGCAATCGGGACCTGATTGGAAACGAGGATGACGGCCACCAACGGCAAAACGCTGCGACTGCATATGCCGCAATGGCAGGGCGGGAATCTCGAGGAGTATCATCTCAGTTCGAAAGTGCTGTCGTGGCTGCTGCCCGCATCCCGAGGACCGGAGGAGATCGTGCCGGTCCCCTCTCCCGGCGACAGTCCGGCGCCGGCGATCGAGGACGGCATCCTCGCGAGGAAAGCTCTGCTCGATCAGGCGCGCGCGGCGCGAGCCCGCTTCCGCGGCGTTAGTCTTTGCGTCCGCGAGCATGCCGGACTGGAGGAGGGTGAGATGGCGACGGCCAAGCTTCACGGCGTTGAACTCGTCAAGGGCCAGAGGTGGACGGTGCGCGTCACCGCCTACGGCACTACGCTGACCTTCCCTTTCGAAGCCGAGCAATTTGCGCGCTCCTATGCCGATGGTCAGGCCTTCCGCCTCGGCGTCGAGGTGGTCGAGTTGAAGGACTGCGCCTGAGCGGCTGCGGGCGTAGCGATCGCCGCCACGGGTTCGCCGCGCGACAAATCTATCGCCAAGCTCCGATAGCGGCGGACCTTATGCAGGAACTGGCAAGAAGTCGGTGTCGTGCCCATCACTTTGTCGACTCGTTCGCAAACCACGAGCCTCGATCTACTTCATGAAGCATCTGGCGTTCTAGGTTTGCGGCAACCAGGCAACCTTCTCGCCATCCTCCTTGATGAATTCGCGCACGGGGTTGTCGAGCAGCGGCAGCACCGCCTCCGACGGCCGGCAGAGCCTCGTGCCCTTGGGCGTCTCCACGATCGGCCGGTTGATGAGTATCGGATGGGCGAGCATGAAACCGATCAGCTCGTCGTCGCTCCATTTCGGATCGGCGAGGCCAAGCTCCGCGTAGGGCGTGCCTTTCTCCCGCAACAGGTCGCGCGGGGTGATGCCCATCGCCGCGATCAATTCGAGTAGCCGTTCGCGGCTCGGCGGCGCCTTCAGATATTCGATCACCATCGGCTCCTCACCGCTGGCGCGGATCATGGAAAGCGTGTTGCGCGAGGTGCCGCAAGCGGGGTTGTGGTAGATGGTGACCGTCATGGCTCGGCTTTCAGTGGCTCGGATTGCTCGATGGATTCGGGCCGCAGCAGCCATCCCATCAGCGCCAGCGCGATAAAGGCGCCGAGCAGTTCGGCGACGATGAAACCCGGGAGATCGGCCGGCCTGATGCCGGAAAAGCTGTCGGTGAGCGCACGCGCCACGGCGACGGCCGGATTGGCGAAGGACGTAGAGGCGGTGAACCAGTAGGCGGCGGTGATGAAGAGGCCTACCAGCCATGGCACAGCCCGTCGCTCGAAGCGCAGGCCGGCGAGAATTACAGCGACCAGGCCGAATGTCGCGACAATCTCCGAAAACCATTGCGCCGGTCCGGCGCGCAGCTTGGTCGCGATCTCCAAGGGCGGCAGGGCGAACATGAGGTGCGCGGCGATCGTGCCGGCGATGCCGCCGGCGAACTGCGCGGCGAGATAGGCAGGCAGATCGCGCGGCGGGAGCGACCGGTTCAAACAGAAGACGAGCGAGACGGCCGGATTGAAATGCGCCCCGGAGATCGGTCCGAGGATGGTGATCAACACCACCAGCATGGCGCCGGTCGCGAGCGTGTTGGCGAGCAGCGCCAGCGCGGTGTCATGCGTCAGCGTCTCCGCCATGATGCCGGAACCGACCACCGTTGCCACCAGCAGGCCGGCGCCCAGGGCTTCAGCAACGGCACGTCGCGGCAGATCGTAAGAGATCATTGCCGGGGCCCCTCACCCGGCCGGCAGCACGGGGCGGCGAGCGCCGGCGCGCAGATTTCCGGCCGGCCCGAGCAGCAATCCTCCATCAGGAAGCGGATCAGAGCGGAAAGCGCATCGTATTCCGCGCTGTAGACGATCGAGCGTGCGTCGCGGCGCGTGCCGACCAGGCCGGCGCGCTCCAGTTCCTTGAGATGGAAGCTGACATTGGACGGAGATACCTCGACCTGTTCGGCAAGCGAACCGGCGGCGATGCCGTCCGGCCCGGCAACCACCAGCAACCGAAGCAGTTTCAGCCGCGTTTCCTGCGACAGCGCACCAAAGGCCATCAGGGCTTGTCGCTCATCCACGTTTCAACAATCCTTGAAATATTGAAACGAGGCATAGCCGACATGCTCACTCCTGACAAGAAATATCGTCCCCGCTCCTCCATTGGATCCTCGGACCTGACCATCGGCGATCTGCTCCACACGCTGGCTGATTACCAAGACAAGCCGCTGGTGTTTCGTTACGACGCGGCCGGCCGGTGAAATTTCCACCCCAACTAGGATAGTGGGCCGGTTTGAAATCGCGGGTTAGCCAAACTCCCCGTCCATCACGCTCTATTGAGCGAATGTGAATGATCCCCAGCTTCCTCTGAACCCGTGATTGTGATGAATATCCGACCGCCAGAGCACACCCAACAATGTCGCTCTCAGCAAGGAAAAGGGCTCGCGCCTAAACGCCGCGAGCCCTTCTCTTTTTACGTCACGCGCTTTTTTGTAAGGGCGGCGCACTGTTGGCTTCTCGGCTTCGACAAGCGCAACGATGATCGCGCTTCTCCCAACGCTTGTCGGTGACGCCCGCTTCCGCCTGTTTCCGGACGGGGCCTAGGCGAAAGCGCCTATTCTGATTGGGGTGGACTTTCAAACCGACCCACTACCCAAATTAGCGATCTCTTGTATTTCTTGAAAATGAGGATCATGCTTGGCCCAATGCGTGGCAACCTGATGCGCAGCCGGGTGGATAAAAGGGTAAGGCGCCATGGAATTCGCAGTCTGCTATGACCACAGCGTGATCGATCTGGCTTGGTCGATCTTCCTCGGCATCACGACGGTTTTCATGTTCTTGGCGCCATTGGCCGTTGCGCGGCTTATAGCGATCTCGCGCGGGGCACCTGTCGGACGGCTTCAGACGGCCTGACAGCCGAGGCCTTTCCTAGCCGACGATTTTTAGCCCAGGCACTTCACCGAACAGCGCCGAGCAGTCGATCTCGTCCAGGAAAAGCGCGTTTGGGATCGAGCACCAGCCACGATGTATGCATACGAAGATCCCTCAGCCTTGCGTTCTTTTCGGCGCGCGCCTGGCGCTCCGCCTCGGCAATCGAGGCCAAGCCTGGCATCTCGGCCTTGTGAAGGTGAGAACTCCTCGACATAGCGAGACAAAACGCGGTCGCCCTATTTTGCGTTCCAGCCCATCCGCCTGAAAACAAGTGCGGTGATCATACCCGCGAGCACGACCGAAAAGCCGGATGGCCAAGGCCACCCCAAGCCGCCGCACGTTTCATTCGCGCCGCCATCGCTACGAGCGGCCCGACTGAATCAGCGCAGACCCAGAAAACTCAAAATGGCGATCACGATGACGATAGCACCTACGATCCAGATGATGTTGTTCATGGTCCTCTCCACATGTCAGCGGTCAGGAAACGCGCCTGCCAAGGGGGCATAGGCCGAAGTTTCTTTCGGGAGCCCTCGCAAAGACCTCAACACTTAGAAACTGCTAATGTTCCGCCCGCATCTGTGCCGGGGGCCGGACTAGGCGTTCTTGGCACCTGGAAGCGGTTTCTGCAGCCTCGACGGCCGCGCTGTTAACCGCTCGCCTGAAGGCCGGACCAAGGTCGGTGTCGCAATTGCCGCGGCTGGCCTATACTCTTTGTCCGTGGTGGGGTGAATCGCGCGAATGCTCAGGGAGACCTTGAAGCGACTTGTGCAAATCTGGAGCGGGCTGTCGCTGGCCTGGCAGTTTGTGATTGCCGGCGGCATCGGGCTTTTGGCGGTGATGCTCGTGGTTGGCCTCTGGGTGACGTCGCAAATCCGCGAAGGCGTGATGCACAACTCCGCCACCACGACGGCGCTCTATGTCGACAGCGTGATCGCGCCGCTGCTGCCGGACCTGCGCAAGAGCCGCGAGCTCGACGACACGGTCAAACGGGCGCTGGACGAGACGCTCGGCCAGGGCGCGCTCGGCAAGAGGCTAGTGTCATTCAAGCTGTGGCGGCGCGACGGCACGGTGCTTTACGCCGATAACTCGAAGCTGATCGGCAAGACGTTTCCGCCCAACCCCAATCTGATCTCGGCCTTTGCCGGCAATGTCGTGGCGGAATTCAACAACCTCGCCGACGATCCTGAGACCAGCGAAGAGAAAGCGGTGACCGCGCCGTTGTTCGAGATCTACAACCCCGTGCGCGAACCCTGGTCGGGCGAAGTGGTGGCGGTGTCGGAATTCTACGAAGTCGCCGACGATTTCCAGGAGACGCTGAATTCAGCACTCAGATGGACCTGGCTGGTGGTGGCCGGCGCCACCGCCGCCTCGCTGGCGCTGCTGTCGGGCATCGTGTTTCGCGGCAGCCGCACCATCCAGACGCAGCGTGCCGCGCTGGAAGCCAAGGTCAGCGAGTTGCAGGAGGCGCTGGCGCAGAACTCGTCGCTACGCCAACGCGTGCAGCGCGCCTCGCGGCGAGCCACTGCCATCAACGAACGCTACCTGAGGCGCATCGGCGCCGACCTGCATGACGGCCCGGCGCAGCTGGTGGCACTTGCCGCGCTCAGAATGGACAGTCCGGTGCTGGTCGACCCCGCCACGCCCAAACCGCAGCGCGAGGCGGAAATCGCCGGCATCCATAAGACGCTGGGCGAAGCGATGAGCGAGATACGCGGCATCTGCAACGGCCTGGTGCTGCCGCAGATCGAGACGCAGGCGGTGGCCGACATATTGCGGCTGGCGGTCGCCGAGCATGAGCGCCGCACCGACACCAAAGTGCTGCTGACGCTGCCAGAGCGCTTGCCGGAACTCGGCACCTCAGAGAAGATCAGCATCTATCGTTTCGTGCAGGAAGGACTGAACAACGCCTTCCGGCACGGCAAGGGCAAGGGCCAGCAGGTGAGAGCCACGATGAAGGGCGGCAAGCTTTTGGTCGAGGTGCAGGACACCGGCCCGGGCTTCAATCCTGCGCGAAGCGAAGGCCTCGGGCTCGCCGGTCTCAGGGAGCGTATCGAAAGCATTGGCGGGCAATTCGAGACGCTTTCGGGGCCGGGGGGAACGAGACTGGTAATCACATTGTCTGTCGAGGAGCAGCCGTGACCGCACCCATCCGCATCGCTATTGTCGACGACCATCCGCTGTTTCGTGAGGGCGTGGCGCGCAGCCTCGGCGAGATCGGCGGCTTCGAGCTTGTCGGCGAAGGCGCCAGCGCCGAGGACGCCGAAAAGCTGGTCCGCGCCAGCGCGCCCGACGTGCTGCTGCTCGACATCAGCATGCCCGGCGGCGGCCTCAATGCGCTGGCCAGCATCCTTTCGGCGGCGCCTGAGCAAAAGATCGTCATGCTCACCGTGTCCGAGACCAATGCCGATGTCGCCCAGGCGCTGAAGGCGGGCGCGCGGGGCTATGTGCTGAAGGGCGTCGGCTCCAAGTCGCTGGCCGAGATCCTGCGCGACGTCGCCAACGGCCAGAGCTACGTTTCGCCGACGCTTTCGGCCCGGCTGCTGTCGGATCTCTTGCAGCCCACCAGCCGCAAGCCCGACCCGCTCAGCCAGCTCACCGGCCGCGAGGCCGAGATCCTGGGGCTGGTGGCGGAGGGCCTGAGCAACAAGGAGGTCGCGATGCGGCTGTCGCTGCAGGAAAAGACGGTCAAGCACCACATGACCCGAGTGCTCGCCAAGCTCAACGTGCGCAATCGGACGGAGGCGGCGCTGCTGATGCATGAAGCGAGAGAGAGGAATTAGTGAATAGTGGAAAGTACAGTGAATGGTGAAGCGTCGGCGCGTTCCCATTCGGTGAAGTGCGTTTCGTTGATTACTGTTCCCTATTCACCATTCACCGTCACTTCAAAAGCAAATCACCCCCGCCTCTGAAGGCGGGGGTGACATGCGAAGGCGCGGGAAAAGGGGGTAGCTTCTCTCGGCCCTCACAAGCCTAGCAGACGGGCCAGATCCTTCTCGGTCGCCCGGCGCTCGACGATGGTGCGGCCTTGCGCATCGCTCATCTCGAAGCGTCCGTTCTCGATCTCTTCCTTCATGCCGTTGCGGTGGATGATGGTGATCCTGTTGCCGTCGATCTCGATTATGTCGCCCGTCGCCGCATTGACACGGCTGGCGGCCTTGCCGCCGGGGCTGGTGTTGCCTTTGCCGCTGTTGTTGCCAGGACCGGCATTGGCATTGCCGCCACCGGCATTGCTGTTGCCAGAATTGCCGCCAGCGTTTCCGCCGCCGCTGTTGCCCCCGCCGCCATTGCCGTTGCCGCCGCCGTTGTCGGCATAAGCGGTGGCCACCAGAAGCTTGGCGAGGCTATTGGACGTGAAATGACCAGGCGCGGCAAAAAGCGCCAGCGCGGCCGCGGCGCGCAGCGTAAGGCGGACAAACCTTTTTGAGGCGGGTTCGCGCATGCCGTCCTTGGTTCATGCCGGTTCCGCCTCGGCCCTGCCGAAGTTCCGCTCTCAGCCCGCCAAGGCGGAACCGGTGTCTTGACCAGACAAGATTCACGCTTTGGTAAGGTTACGGAAGCGGCCCACGACCCATGCCATGTCCGGTCGGACCTTTTTGCAGTCACTTGGGGACCATTGTCGCACCAGCCGGGAACACAACTGGAAGCTGCGACTGCCGTCGCGTTAACCAAATCGCTTGGAAAGCGGCCAGCAATTCATTATGACTGTCGCACGCGAGAACGGCGCGGACACTCAACGAACCGCGGCATGCTACGGCGCATGCGCCCTCCTGGACGAAAAAGCGCCGTAACCTTTGGTTTGCGCATGAAATGTTTCCCCGGACTGCGGGGGCATGCGCCAAGAGCCCGCCTTATCCGGCAGCCGTCTCAAGGGCCCCAAAAAAGTACCCCCGCCAAAAGGCGGGGGCAAGGTGAGCAGCGGGAGTTCTGTCGTAAGACGATCAGGACCGAAGAGACGAAGCAAAAGGTGGCAACCTGATTTTGCAGCGCTGGCTTTTGGCCCCTTAAGATCTAATCCAGATAGAACCTCGCTCTCACAAACTCTTTAGGCGATCGAGATCGGCCACTGTGGCCTTGCGCTCGACGATGGTGCGACCAAACTTGTCCTCCATCCTGAAACGGCCGTTCTCGATGCTCTCCTTCATTCCGTTCCGGTGCGTGACCTGGATGCTATTGGCACTGACCTCGACCTTGTCGCCGGTCGCCGCATTCACATGATCATCGACATCGCCGGTTGCTGCAGTGTTCGTTGCGCCCTTGCTGTTGCCGCTGTTTCCGTTTCCGTTGTTACCGCCCGAGTTGCTGTTTCCGCTGTTGCCGCCCGAGTTGCCGTTCCCGTTCCCGCTGTTGCCGCCGCCGCTGCCGTTACCGTTGCCGCCGCCGCTGTTCCCACCGCCATTGCCGTTTCCATTGCCGCCTTTGCCGGCATAGGCCTTGGCCACGACAGGACCGTCGAAGGAGAGATGAAAAGGCGCGACAACAAGCGCCAGCGCAACGAGCGCCCGCAAGACATGCCTGCAGCCCATGCGCGATACGCGCATCCCAATCTCCCCTTGCCAGCCATCCGACCCTTCGGCCGAACTACCCCACCGGCAATGTCGCAACATCAGCATCCCTAATCAACCCGTCGTGGGGAAGTGGCCCACGACCCTTGTCTTGCTTTTTAAGACCTTTTTCGCAGCGATGTCGGACCTAAGTCCTATCTCAACCACCAGATGTGATCGGGCACGGCTGCGTGCACGGCTTTTTCTGGCGTGGATACCCGCGTGCACGGCTTCGCGCAACGCGCTACGAGTGGTTGTTCTATGCTCTCCCAAAACCGCCGCGCCCTCAGGCGATATGGCATTGATCCTTAACAGGGTGACGGAACCGGCGCTCTCGCCGTTACGGCCGCGCCGAACGCGGCGGCAATCACGGCGCCAATACCGGCGCACTGCAAAACGCTCAAAC
The DNA here is from genome assembly GCF_004023205.1 of Mesorhizobium sp. M1A.F.Ca.IN.020.03.2.1. Lineage (NCBI taxonomy): Bacteria > Pseudomonadati > Pseudomonadota > Alphaproteobacteria > Hyphomicrobiales > Phyllobacteriaceae > Mesorhizobium > Mesorhizobium sp. M1A.F.Ca.IN.020.03.2.1. The sequence continues at coordinate 32,740 of NZ_RZSV01000024.1, forward strand.
TCTCGTGCAGGAAGAGAAACCCGGTCAGCGCGGCGCCGGCGGGTTCCAGGCAGACGATCATGCCATAGACTTTCGCCGGCATTCTGGCGAGCACCATCATCTCCAGCCAGAAGGGCAGCGCGCTGGAGAACAGCCCGACGACGACCGCGGCCGCCATGACATGCGAGTCGGTGAGATAAGGTTCGGCTGCGGTGAAGCCAAAAGGCAGCGCGACGAGCGCGGCGATCGCCATGCCATAGGCCGAGGTGCGGGCGCCAAGCTCGGCGCCGGCCTTCTGCGCACAGATGATATAGAGCCCCCAGCAGGCGCCGGCGGCAAGCGCAAGCAGCACGCCGATTGGATCGAGCCCGCGGCTGATATCGGCGAACGGCGAGAGCAGCACGATGCCGGCGACCGCAAGCACCACCCAGACGAGGTCGAGAAGGCGCCGCGAGCCGAGTGTGGCGACAAAAAGCGGGCCGGTGAATTCGAGCGCCACGCAGATGCCCAGCGGAATGCGCTCGAGCGCGGCATAGAAGAGCAGGTTCATCACCGAAACGGTGACGCCATAGACGGCGAGCCAAGGCAGACCCTTTCGTGTCGGCAGCACTTTCCATGGCCTGAGCACTGCCGCCAGCATCAGCGCGCCGATGAGGAGTCTCAGCATTGTTGTGCCGTCCGGCCCTAGGACCGGAAACAGGCCCTTGGCGAAGGCCGCGCCAACCTGCACCGAAAGGATGGCACCAAGCAGGCCGAGGATGGGCAAGGCTCCCAGCTGAGCCTGCGGTTTTGCACTCGGCGTCGACGTCACTTCTCCTCCACCCCCCGCGCCCCGGTCCGAGGCGGCGATAGAGACTGGCGTTTCCCTTGTCTTGAGGCAACGGGGCCGGATGGTTGGACAAGGCCTCTCGCGACTGGTTTGCTGCGCCGCACAAGACTTTGAAATTCAATATACTTTTCACAACGCGATTTGAATAGTCTTTGGCTAAATGGAGTGTTACTGTCAATATCGCCAAAACACCCGCTACGGTTGTCGCAATGCGTCACAGCATCCGTAGCGATAAATACTTCAAAAATCAGACCAACCGACCATCACCATATAGGACCATAGGCCAAACTTCCCAAGTCAACTGTCGTCTGCAACCCTCCAAATCACAGCTTTATTTCAAACTCGTAAGCATTGTGTGTTGCGCCGCAACATAAGCGGAGACAGATGTTAACCAACATGGGCAGTGGAGGATGCCGCTACGTTGAGCCGAATGGGCATTCCGCTGACAGCCAAGGACGGCACTCTCGCCCCGGACGGAGATTCGTCGACAGGCGGAGTCGGCGTGCTTTGCAGGTCCAGCGCAGGATCTTACGACGGAGCCTGGGGACCCCGCCAATGACAGGTCAGCGCGACATCCAGCTTGATGCAGTGCGAGCTGTAGCCGTCACGCTGGTGCTTTACGCGCATTTCCTTGCGCCGAACGGCACCTCCTTCCTCGGCCATCTCGGCGTGCGGCTGTTCTTCGTGCTCTCCGGCTTCCTGATCACCCGGCTTTTGCTTGACGCGCGTGACAGCAACGCATTCGCTTCCGGGCCGGCCCTGCGCGCCTTCTATGCCAGGCGCGTGATCCGAATTTTTCCGCCTTATTTCGCGGTGCTGGCCCTGGTCTGGCTCACCAATCTGGAACAGTCCAGCTCGTCGCTTGCCTGGCATGCGCTTTATCTCTCGAACTTCTGGTATGCGCTGCGCAACGACTGGAACCCCTGGCTGCTCTGCCATTTCTGGAGCCTCAGCATCGAGGAGCAGTTCTATCTCGCCTGGCCGCTGATCGTGCTTCTGGCGCCGCGCCGGCGTATCGAGGCGATCACGATCGGCGTCATCCTCTTCTCGTTCGCCTACCGCTTCTACTGGCCGCTCACCGCCAACCCGGCGCTCGCCCGGGACCTGTTGCCGCCGGCCTCGATGGACGCGCTTGGCTGCGGCGCCCTGCTTGCCGTGCGCCGCGCCAGGGGCGCCGATGTGCCGCGCTGGATGCGGCTCGGCTGGCCGGCTTTCGCGGCCGTTTTCCTGCTCGTCGTCTGGTCCGATCCGGGACCGGCGAACTCGGGATGGGAGTGGGCGCACTGGGCGCTGGTGCAGGTGCTGCCGCTGGTGCCGCTGGTGGCGATTGTCGCCGCCTGCTCCAACGGCCTCGGCGGCAGGCTCGGCAAGCTGTCCGAACTGCCGCCGCTGCTTTTCCTCGGCCGCATCAGCTACGGCGTCTATCTCTACCACCCGATCCTTCTCGCCTACGCCGTCAAGGCGCAGCCCTGGATCCCGCTCAACGTGTCGGAGCAAGGGCCTGGCCGCTTCCTTGTCGCAGGCGCCGCCACGCTGCTTGTCGCCTCGCTCTCCTGGGCGCTGTTCGAAAAGCCGCTCAACAGTCTCAAGCGCTATTTCCCCTATGTCGCGCGGCCGCGCGCGGGCATCGCGGGCGAGACAAGTTGGGTCGGCCCGCCGGCCGGGGTATCCGCGCTGGACCTGCAGCAAACCGAGGCGCGACGATGATGGCAAGCGCCACTCCCCTCATCTCCGTGCTGCTGCCGGTCTACAATGCCGAGCCCTATGTCGGCGCTGCAATCCAATCGATCCTGCGGCAGGATTACAGCCGGCTCGAGATCATCGCCATCGACGACGGTTCGACCGACCGGTCGCTGGAGATCCTCGACCGCTGCCGCAAGGCGGACAGCCGCGTATCCATTGTTTCGCGCGAGAACCGCGGTCTCGTCGCCACCCTCAATGAGGGGTTGGCGAGCGCGCAAGGCGAGCTCGTCGCGCGCATGGACGCCGACGACTTCGCCTATCCCTGGCGGCTGTCGCGCCAGGCGGCGCTGTTTGCAACGCGTCCCGAGATCGGCTTCTGCGGCTCGATCGTCGACATGCTGGTGCGTGGGCGTATCGCGCCCGGCAGGCTCGACCCGGTGTTCCGCCTCGACCTTGCCGTGCTCGCGAAATTCTTCACGATCTTCATGCACCCGACCGTGGTCTACAACCGCCGGGTGATCGGCGAGGCCGACCTTCATTACGACGCCGCCTACCGGCATGCCGAGGATTTCGACCTCTTCCGCCGGCTCGCCGACCGTTATCCGGCGGCCCTGATGGAGGAGAGCCTGCTGGTCTACCGCGTGCATTCCGGCAGCGTGACCAGCCGGCATGTGAAGGAGATGCGGCGCACACATCTCAGGATCGTGGGCGAAAACCTCGAGCGCGAGGGTCTGACAGACGATACCAAGGACCTGCGCGCGATCGGCGATCAAGTCTCCTTCGCGACGGTGGCCGGGGTAGCAGCCTTCATCCGCGCGCTGGAAGAGCGGATTACCGCGCTGCCCGCGGCGGTGCGCCCGAGCTTCGAGGCCGGCGCGCTCAACCTCTTCTATTTCCTCTACCAGCTCGTCAACGACGAGGAGCAACCCGCGCTGACGCATGAGCTTTTGACGCTTTCCGCGAAATGGAACGCGATCCGCCGCCGCGAGCAATATGCGTTGCGCCCCGGGGCCTGGGCACCGTGGCTCAGCCAGGCTTCGATGTGGGCCGGCAAGCAGGCCGACAGGCTCGCCTACCGCTTCAAATCCACGCCGGCGGCATCGGTGCTGGCGCCTTACAGGATGGAGGCGGCATGAGCAGCTTTGGCCGCGTCCACTCGCCGGCGGTGGAAATCGGCGAAAGCCGGCGCGACAGCCAATCTCCCCTCACAAGCAGGGAGGTCAGCAGCCTCAGCGCTGAGCCCTCTCCATGAACGACGCGCGCCATCCCCTGCCGCGGCACCCGGCCCTGCCCGCGCCTCCCTGGCCCAGGCAGCGGCCGCAGGTCTCCTTCATCGTCTGCACGCGTGACCGCGCGGCGGTGCTGGAAGCCTGCATCGATTCGATCCGTGCCGCCTGTCTTGCGCATCCCGCCTTCGCCGCCGAACTGGTGGTGGTCGACAACGGCTCGCGCGACGGCACGGCGGAATATCTTTCCCGGATCGCCGCGAGCTCCGACATTCCACTTACGGCGATCTCAGAGCCGCGGCCCGGGCTGGCGGCGGCGCGCAATGCGGGGCTGGCGCGGGCGCGCGGGCACGTGCTGGTCTTCAACGACGACGACTGCAGGCTCGACCGCAACTACCTCGCCGACCTCCAACGGCATTATGCAAGCGGTGAGAAATGGCTGATCCGCGGCGGCCGCGTCGAACTCGGCGATGCGCGCGACCTGCCCTTCACCATCAAGCGCTGCGACGAGCGCCAGCGGCTGACGCCCGCCGTGCATCCGGGCGGCTTCGTGCTCGGCTGCAACATGACCATGCATCGCGACGTCGCCGCTCGCATCGGCCCCTTCGACGAACGCTTCGGCGCCGGCGGGCCGCTGCGCTCGGCGGAAGACACCGACTACCTGGTGCGCGCCATGCTCGCCGGCATGGCGGTGGAATATGTGCCCGACATGACGATCTTCCATCACCACGGCCGGCGTGGCCGCAAGGCGATCGATCGGCTGCACCGCGACTATCATTTCGGCAATGGCGCGCTGTGTCTCAAGCATTTCCGCTGGGCGCCATGGCTGCTTCGCCATTTCTACTGGGCGGCGCGTGCCGCCACGCGCGAGCTGATCGGCGGCCCGCGCTTCGACCAGGATCTCAGGCTCTCGCACTGGCCGATCGTTTTGATGAACCTCGCGGGCGCGGCGAAATTCATGGCGCTCGTGCTGGCGGGGCGGCCCGATCGGCAGCCGCGGCGCGCTGAGGATGCGGCCGAGGCCAGTGCGGAGGCCGGCACGCCATGAGCGGGCACCCGACACTGGCGATGCTGCGGCGGGCGCTCGGCCGCCGTCAGCTCGGCCTGCTGCCCGTCGTGGTCGCGCTCGGGCTTGCCAGTGCTGCGCTCGAAGGCTTCGGCATCGGGCTGATCATTCCGCTGCTCGGCATCATCATGGGACATGGCGAGGCGACCGGCATGGCCGGACTCTCCGCCCTGCTGCAGAAGGTCGGCGCCGGGCTCGGCGAGCGCGAGCGGCTGATCGCGATTTCGGCCGCGATCCTCGGCTCGATCCTGCTCAAGAACCTGCTTGCCTTCGCCAATGCGGTGCTGACCGCGCATATCTACGGCAAGGCCGGTCAATCGATCCGCGGCGCGCTCGCCGAACGCCTGCTCAGCGTCGGCTATCCGTTCTTCCTGAAGGAGAGCCCAGGGCGGCTGCTCAACATCATCTCCAACGAATCCTGGCGGGCGTCGGACGCCATGCAAGGGGTGCTGGGCGCGATCGTCAGCGCCTCGGCGGCGGTTATCCTGCTTGCCTTCCTGCTGCTCTTATCCTGGCAGATGACGCTGCTGGTGATGCTCGGCCTGGCGCTGGTGCAAGCGGCACATATGGTGCTGTCGGCCCATCTCAAGGGCCCGAGCCGCAGCGTCGCGGCCCGCAACAGCGCTTTAGCCTCGCAGATGCTGCACCTGGTGCATGCCGGCCGTCTCATCCGCATCTTCGGCCAGGAGGCGCGCGAGAAGGCGGCGTTCGAGAAGGCATCGGACAGCGTGCGGCGGGCGGCCTTCACGCTTTCTAAACGCCAGGGCGCGCTGGCGCCGCTCACCGAAGTGCTGCACGCCGTGCTGTTCCTGGCGGTGGTGATCGGCGCCTGGCTTGCCGGCTTGAGCTTCCCGCTGGTTGCCGCCTTCCTCATCCTGCTTTACCGCCTGCAGCCGCATGTGCGCGCGCTGCAGATGACCTGGAGCCAGCTGCAGGGGCTTTCCGGTTCGCTGGAGGAGGTGACCTGGCTGCTCGACCCCGAGGGCAAGCCCGCGCCGCCCACGGGCAGCCGCCCGTTCGCGGGACCCGGCGAGAAGATCGCCTTCGAGGGCGTCAGCTTCAGCTATGCCAATGCGGAGCAGCGCGCGGCGGTGCTGCATGCGGCGAGCTTCGACATCGTGAGCGGCCGCTCGACGGCGCTGATCGGCCGCTCCGGCGCCGGCAAGACGACGATCGTCAACCTGCTCTGCCGCTTCGTCGAGCCCGATGGCGGCCGCATCCTCGTCGACGGCGCGCCGCTCGGCGAGATCGACCCGGCCGAATGGCGGGCCCACATCGCTTTGGCCAGCCAGGAGCTGGAGCTGGTCGACGGCACCATCCTCGACAACATCACCTACGGCAAGGACACGGCCAGCGCGGAAGAGGCGCGCCGGGCGGCGATGCTCGCCGAGGCGCATGGCTTCATCGAGACGCTGCCGCAGGCCTACCAGACGGTGGTCGGCTATCGCGGCGTCAACTTGTCGGCCGGGCAAAGGCAGCGCATCGCGCTGGCGCGAGCGCTGCTGCGCGACCCCGACATTTTGATCCTCGACGAAGCCACAAATGCGGTGGACGGGCTCTCGGAAGCGGCAATCGTGGAAACGCTGAAATCGCGCGCCGGCCGCCGCACCACGATCGTCATCAGCCATCACCACTCGACCATCGCGTTCTGCGACGACCTGGTGATCCTGGAGCATGGGCGGGTGAAGAAGCAGGCGCCGTTCGTGGAACTGGCGGCGCGCAGCATGGATGAGCTGTACCAGCCGGAGTGAGGGCTTTCTTTGCGAGGGAAGTGGCGAAGGTTGGCGCGAGACACCCCCCCTCTGCCCTGCCGGGCATCTCCCCCGCAAGGGGGAAGATTGGCAGCTCCGGCTGCCGCGCTCTTCCTGCTCCGTCGGAAGTTGGCGAAAGCGGCGACGACATCTGATCTCCCCCTTGCGGGCCCTTGCGGGGGAGATGTCCGGCAGGACAGAGGGGGTGCTGTCCCGCCGGCTCTAAACCAGCTTCACCCCGCCATCGCCAGCGGCGCGGCGCTCTTGTTGGGGATCTGGATGTCGATCTCCAGCGTCGACATGGTGGCGCCGCGATCCATCGAGACCTGGAGATAGTCCTGGTCGATCTGCACATGCTTGGCAATGACGGCCATGATCTCCTCGCGCAGGATGGAGACGAGGTCTGGCTGGCCACGGCTCTGGCGTTCATAGGCGAGCAGCAGCTGCAGCCGCTCGCGCGCCACAGGCGCACTGGTGCGCCGTTTGAAGAGGTCGAGAATGCTCATGCCGCCCTCCTTCCGAGAAGCCGTTCGAGGAAACCCTTGCGCTCGAAGGGGACGACCACCGGCAGGTCCTCGCCTTCCAGGCGCCGTGCCGCTTCGAGGTAGGCCTTGGCGGCGGTGTTGATCGGCTCGCTGAGCGTCACCGGCGCGCCGAGGTTGGAGGCCCTGAGCACATCCTGGCTTTCCGGGATGATGCCGAGCAGCGGCGTCGAGAGGATCTCCAGCACGTCGTCGATCGACAGCATCTCGCCGCGCGAGGCGCGCGTCGCGTCATAGCGCGTGACCAGCACGTGCTTCTGGATCAGCTCGCCCTGCTCGGCCTTCATGG